>JAIPHA010000007.1 GCA_021735445.1 Candidatus Omnitrophota bacterium | reverse complement strand
GGCAGGAGAAGCCGGTATTATGACTTTGCGCGAACTAAGGATAAATGCCTTCTATAATATAGTGGGCTTTGTTGATGACGATAAGCGCAAAAAAAACGGTAGGATATCCGGCCGAAAAGTTCTGGGTACTACCGACGAGATAGCTGAGATTGCAGAAAAATATTCGGTTGATGAGATTATCATTAGTATTCCTTCTGCCAGCGGCCAGGTGATCAGGGATATCATTGCAAAATGTGAAAAAACTCAAGCCAGGATAAAAATTTTACCGGGGCTAAATAAAATTATCTCAGGTGAAGTTACCGTAAACGACATAAGGGATGTCAGCCCTGAGGATTTACTCGATAGGAAGCCAGTTTCAATAGATACAAAAGATATTAGCCGCTTTATTTACAATAAAACCGTTTTGATAACCGGTGCGGCAGGTTCTATCGGCTCTGAGCTCTGCCGCCAGGCAGCTGGTTTTTCCCCGCAATTGATCGTACTTTATGATCACGATGAAAATAATACTTACTACCTTCAGCAAGAGCTAAACCGGTCTTTTCCCGGCTTAAAATATGTGACTATAATCGGAGATATCAAAGATATCGGCTTGTTAAAAAGTACTTTTTCCCGCTACCGGCCCCAGATAATTTTTCATTCAGCAGCCCATAAACACGTGCCGCTTTTAGAGGATAATCCCGCTGCGGCAGTTAAAAATAACGTTATCGGAACCAGAAACTTGATGTATGCTGCCGAACACTATCAGGTTGAAAGCTTTGTGATGATTTCAACTGATAAGGCGGTAAGGCCTACTTCGGTTATGGGAGCTTCCAAGCGCTTGGCAGAGATGATTGTTCAATCTAAGGCAAAAACCGCAAAGACTAAATTTATGGCGGTCCGCTTCGGCAATGTTATTGGTTCAAGTGGAAGCGTGGTACCTCTTTTTAAAAAACAAATTGAACAACGCGGCCCGGTAACAATAACTGATCCTGCGGTAAAAAGGTATTTTATGACCGCGCGAGAAGCAGCTTTGTTAGTTTTGCAGGCGTCTGCGCTGGGTAAAGGCGGCGAAGTTTTTGTACTAGATATGGGAGAGCAGATAAAGATAGTTGATTTAGCTAAAAATTTAATAATTCTTTCCGGGCTTAAGCCGGACATTGATATAAAGATAGAATATGTCGGGCTTCGGCCGGGTGAGAAGATGTATGAGGAAATGCTGCTTGATAAAGAGCACGACCAGATTACTAAACACGATAAAATTTATATAGTCCAGCCTGATAGTTTTAACCAAGCCCAGCTGCGCCGTGAAATCAAAAAACTCGAACGCTTGGCCACCCTCATGGATAATGACCGGATTATCGAAAAATTTAAGGAAATGGTTCCTGACTATAGGAGGTAAGATAAAGAAATGATTGTTGCGAAATACTTAGATTGGATTTTATTATCCAGTTGTGCTGTTTTTTTGGCGGGAGGAATTTATAGCACAAAGATAGCTAAGGTTTGTGCCTTGATAGCTATCGGAGCTTTTGTTTTATTAAGGGCCTATGACAGGAGTAAACCTTTTTTAAAGAATTTTTTTGAATTTACCCCTCTTAATAAAGCGATATATTGTTTTTTGGCCGTTGCGGGATTAACTACTATTTTTGGCCTTTTGCCGTATGAGTCACAGAAAGTTTTTTTTAACAGATATATAATCTATTTTTTTATATTTTTCGTGGGAGCTTTTATTGGCAAAAGAAAGTTTGCGGTGAAAATGATTATTCTTTCTTTATCGATTGGAGCGGTGCTTGTAAGTGTGGGAGGATTGATTGATCTGTTTTCAGGCGGCTCGCTTAGACGGCTGCTTACCAGTTTCGGCGTGCCTATTTACGGAACTTACTTTTTATATACATTACCTTTTTTAATCGGGTTTATGATTTTTCATCCTTCGCTTAAACTGAAGCTTATCTCTTTTGTTGCGGCGGTGCCTGTATTTACAGCATTTATTTTTCATGGTTCCAGAGGGGTATGGTTAGGGCTGATAATAGGATTTATTATTACAATTATTCTATGTAGTAAAAAGAGAGGTTATTTATTCGGATTAAGTTTATTAGTTGTTGTTTTGATTGGCTCTGTTAATTTTGCCAGAGAAAGAGTTATGAGATCTGAGAACTATAGCAGTGTTGAAGTCAGATTTGAGACGGCAGCGTCAGCAATAAATATATTTAAAGAGTACCCAATATTTGGCGTAGGGCCCGGAAATTACGGCGGCTTAATGCAGAATTACTATCCGGATGAAGCTGAAGGTGCCCGCAAGCATTTGCATGCTCATAATACTTATTTAGAAGTATTGGCAGAGATGGGCATCTTAGGGCTTTTAAGCCTGCTTTGGATTTTAGCTTTGTTTTTTCGCCGGGGCTACAGAGCGATCAAAAAAGAGCCGAATGCGTATAATGTTTCTTTTATGATTATGTTTCTTGCTGTTTTAGTATCAGAGTTTTTTATGAGTGTAATCCTTGTCGGAATTGCCGCTCCGGTAATATTTTGGTTATTATTGGGCGCGGGAACACAGGTATTTAAGGCTAAAAAAATAGATAAGGTTGAAAATGCAATCTGAACTAGTTTCTGTAATTATTCCCACATATAACAGAGCCGGTACTTTACCCAGAGCTATAGAAAGTGTATTAAATCAAACTCATAGGTATCTTGAACTGATTGTAGTTGATGATAGTTCCAATGATGAAACTTCCAGAGTAGTTTCCAGGATAGCTGATGAAAGAATTAAATATATTCAATTTTCTAAAAACAAAGGGGTAGCCGCATCCCGGAACGCGGGGATAAAAGAGTCTTGTGGTGATTATATTGCCTTTCTGGATTCTGATGACCAATGGCTTCCTGATAAAATAAAATTATCGTTAGAAGTTTTTAAAAACGACAATAGTTCTAATATTGGCTTAGTTTATACAAATGGATGGAAGTTTGAGAATGGAAAAAAGGAGAGTGTTTTTAAGGCTCCAAAGCTTTCTTGCAATGTTTATGGGAATAAGCAGAGGGATAAAAATATTTTTCCCACCAAAGTTGTAAGCCCTTGGCCTTCTTTTTGGATGCTGCCTAAGGATGTTGTGTATAAAGTTGGCTTTTTTGATGAGAAGATGAGGAATTGGGAAGATGTTGATTTTTTTGTCAGAGTTGCCAAAAATTTTGATATTTATTTTATCAATAGTTTTTTATCTATAAAATATCATCAAAATCAATCTTTAGGTAAGCTTACTGTCAGAGCAATGAGGTGTAAAGAGCATTTTTGGGAAAAACATATCAAATGGCTATCTGATGATAATTGGAGTGTGTATAGATTTACCTGGAGAATGGGTAAAGATTGGCTGGCATTAGGAAATAAAAAGTTAGCCAGAAAATATTTTTGGAAAACACTTAAAGAAAAACCTTATAAGGTAGAGATTTTGGGAAAAATTATAAAAACGTTATAAATCCGTAAAGCAGAAAAGGACCATAAAATAAGTAACGAAGTTAGGGAAAAGGTATTAGATTGTTTAAAAAGGGATATAAATAAGCTAATAACATTTTAACAAGGAGAGTTTATGGATATTTTAGTAACTGGCGGTTGCGGTTTTATTGGTTCTCATTTAGTAGATAGGCTTATAGAAGAAGGCCATAAAGTGAAAGTCTTAGATTGCCTTGAACAGCAGGTTCACAAAGACGGCAAACCTTCTTTTTTGAACCCGGAGGCCGAATATATTTTTGCCGATATCAGAGATGAAGAAAAAACCAAAGAGTCTTTAGAGGGGATAGATGTAGTTTTTCATCAGGCTTCCCAGGTGGGGGTTGGGCAATCGATGTATCAGATACAAAAGTATGTAAGCCATAATTCTGAAGGTACAGCGGTATTGTTGGATGCGATTATAAATTCCCGGCATAAGGTCAAAAAGCTAATTGTTGCCTCCAGTATGTCCATTTATGGGGAAGGGGCATATAGTTGTATAGATTGCGGCCTGGTTTATCCCGCTTTAAGAAGCCACCGGCAGCTTCAAGAGAGAAAATGGGAGATGCTTTGCCCAAAATGCGGGAAAATAGTTAAGGCTATCCCAACTTCGGAAGAAAAAACTTTGCATCCGACCTCAATTTATGCAACCACTAAACGTTCGCAGGAGGAGATGTGCCTTGAGGTGGGCTTGGCTTATAAACTGCCGACTACAGCTTTGAGGTATTTTAATGTCTACGGACCGAGGCAGTCATTGAATAACCCCTATACCGGCGTAGCGGCAATATTTTTATCCCGAATAAAAAATGATAAACCGCCGCTTGTTTTTGAAGATGGCAAACAATCTCGGGATTTTATAAATGTAGCTGATATTGTATCGGCAAATCTTTTGGCAATGAAAAAGGAAGAAGCAAATTATGATTTTTTTAATGTAGGATCCGGCAAGAGCCATTCGATTTTAGATATAGCTGAAACTATAGCCGATGTTTGCGGGAAGGAATTAAGCCCGCAAGTTTTGAATAAGTTCAGAGCCGGCGACATTAGGCATTGTTATGCGGATATAAGAAAAATTACAGAAAAGCTGGGTTTTGAACCGAAAGTTTCTTTTGCCAAAGGCATGCAGGAGCTAATCGAATGGTCAGAGAGCCAGCAGGCTGAAGACTTAACCGGTAAAGCTCAGGAAGAGCTAAAAACAAGAGGCTTGGCAGAGTAAATGGATAAAGATGCTAATCAAAAGCATTGTTTAATAGTTGTTATCAGTTTGGATCAGCTAAGTTTTACCAGAGGGTGTTTAGAAAGTATAGAAAAAAATACTAAATACCCTTATAAAGTTTTAGTTATAGATAACGGGAGCAAGCAAGAAACTTTAAATTATCTGAATGAAATTAAAAGAAGCGAAAAAATTGATGTTATTTTTAATAAAGACAACTTAGGCTGGGTAAAGGCGGTCAATCAAGGATTATTTTATTCAGATTCTTTTTATGTTTGCGTAATGAATAATGATACAATAGTTTATCCAGGCTGGCTTCAACAAATGGTTAAAGGCTTTAGAAATGATAAAGCGGTGGGGATAGTAAATCCTTTATGGGAGTTGCCCAAAAAATTTAAAGGCAGTAGAGACCAATATTTTAAACAAATAATAACTAAGCAAAAAGACGAATACGTTGATACTGATTGGGCAAGAGGGTTTTGCTATTTAGTTAAGAGAGAAGTGATAAATGCTACAGGCGGGCTTGATTATGATTTTTCACCGGCCTATTATGATGATTGGGATTTTTCTTTAAGAGCTACAGAAAAAGGGTATAAATGCATAAGGGCTAAAGGCGCCTTCGTTTATCATTATAAAAATGTAAGTTATCCGGAAGTGCTTGGGGAAAAAGGTTTCAATAAAATATTCAAGGAAAAGGCTAGAATTTTTCACCAAAAATGGGGATTCCCTTTAAAAATATTTATTATTGTAGGAGGCAAGGTGCCGGGGGAAATAACCATAATGCAAGAACTGGCCCAAAAATTACTAAAAGCTCAAGACAAAATTTATATTGTGTCGCAAGCGCCGATAGGAATCAAACATACTAATTGCCTTCTAAAGATTAAAAAAAATTTCATTAGTTTTTGGGTTACGGTTTTCTTTACTTTATTAGATAATTTGCGCCATTCAAAAATAAAGAGATTTAACCTTATTGTGTCAGATAAAAAAGGGTTAATTTTTAATAAATTTTCTTTTGTAAAGAATAATTATGATTTTATTGTTTTAGGTCCAGGCCAAAATCTTGAATTAGGTAAAATCTATAAAACGATTCAAAGCAAAAAGAAATATATTAGTCAATAGGCAAGTAAGCGGATTTAATATAGTTAGGTGTGAGCTAAAAATTATTTTAAATGAAGGAGTAAAATGGATAAAGCGCCGGTGTCAGTTGTGATTATTGCTAAAAATGAGGGAAAAAGGATAGGAGACTGCGTAAAAGCGGTTTCTGATTGGGCTGATCAGGTTTTGGTTATTGATGATAAATCTACCGATAATACTAAACATATTGCTGAAAGTTTGGGAGCGAAAGTTTTGGTAAAAGAGATGATAAATGAAGGCAAGCATCGTAACTGGGCTAAAGACCAGGCAAAAATGATTGGGTGTTAAGCCTAGATTGTGACGAACGGCCAACTCCAGAGTTAAAAGAAGAAGTATCGAAAGCTATTAAGGATGATTCTTATCAAGGGTTTTCGATTCCTTTTAAAAATTATATTGGAGATTATTGGATTAGAGGCGGCGGGTGGTACCCTGCGCCGAAGTTAAGGTTGTATAAGAAGGATTATTTTAGATACAAAGAGCAAAATGTGCATCCTCCTATAGAGTTTAAAGGCCATTGTGGTAAGTTAAAGTCGGATATTATCCATTTTAATTATAAAGATTGGACAGATTATGTAAGAAAGACAAATAATCAGACGACTTTGGAAGCTAAAAAGTGGTACGATTATTCTTTTGAAAATCCAAAAAAAGCCAGATATAAAATGAATACTATTCATGCACTTTGGAGAGTTTATGATAGATTTATAGGTTCATTTTTTTGGAAAAAAGGATGGAAAGACGGTTTTATTGGATTCATGATAGCCTACCTTTCTGCATTTTATCAGATATTAAGTTATGCTAAATATAGAGAATTCAAAAAGAATGATAAAAAGAAGTAATGTCTTACCACTACTGTCCACACCCGGTGTGGACAGTGGGTAAAGTTTGTTCCGGGGCGGAACGGGATGAGGTTGTTTATGGGAAAAGCTAATAAATTTAAAAAAATTTTAATTGTTAATCCTTTTGGGGTAGGTGATTTATTATTTTCAACTCCTTTAATTAAAAATTTAAAAGATTATTACCCCAATTCTCAGATAACAGTTTTAACTGCGAAACGAAGCGCGCCGGTTTTAGAAAATAATCCTAATGTTGATTCAATCATTGGCTTTAACCGGGGGGATTTTAAGGAGTCAAAGAAAGAATCGAGGATTAAAGCCTATAAAGAAGGATTGGCGGTTTTAGGAAAAATTATTGCTTCTCGATTCAATCTTTATATAGACCTTTCCCTAGAGCACCGTTACAGTTTATTTGTTGCGCTTTTAAGGGTAAAACCTCGTTTGGGTTATAATTATAAAAAACGGGGCCGGTTTTTAACCGAAAAAGTGGATATGGGCGGTTTTGTCGGCCGGCACGTAGTTGAGTACCACCTAAGCCTGATTAGGTTTTTAGGAGGTAAGCCTAAATTTTATAATTCAGAGATATTTATCAGCGAAGGCGAGAAGAATTGGGCCGATGATTTTTTAAAAAAAGATGGACTAGAAGAAGGCCAAAAACTTGTTGCTATTGCGCCCGGCGGTGGCAAAGCCTGGGGTGATAAAGCCTGGTATAAATACTGGCCGCTTGAGAAATTTGCCGGGTTAGCGAATAAGTTGCGGGTTGAAGGCGTGAAAGTAATTCTTTTAGGAGATGATTCGGATATATCGATTTGTGATAATCTAATCCAATTATTAAAAGATAAACCAATCAATTTCTGCGGTAAAACAAATTTACGCCAATTTTTTGCCGTGTTGTCAAAATCTGATCTTGTAATTTGTAACGATAGCGGCACCTTGCATGCGGCAACCGCTTTAGATAGAAAAATAGTTTCTTTATTCGGGCCAACTAGCGAAATATCCTACGGCCCTTATCCACTTAGCGATAAAAAACAAGTAATCAGTAAAGATTTTCCTTGCCGTCCCTGTTACGATAAATTCGGCATAGATGAGTGCAAACACAGCCACAGGTGCCTCGGGCAGATAGAAGTAGAAGAAGTCTTAGGCGAAGTGAAGCGTTTGTTGTGTTGTTAAAGGGGTCACACCTATTTAATTTATTTCTTTACTATCAGAAAAAAATTAGTTAGAGTAATATCGGCAAGGAATATGAATAAAAACGAAAAAAGGAGCTATGATAAGCATGAAAGAAAATAAGATACCTAAATTTAGAACAGAAGCAGAAGAAAGAAAGTTTTGGGGTTCTTGCGATTCTACTAAATATGTTGATTGGGAGAAGGCAAAAGAGGTTACTTTACCTAGATAAAGTTTTTTAATTATGGATAAACCAAGGCAGATGAATATGGATGATTTAACTAGCAAAGAAAAAGTCTATTCGATTTTAGAGCTTAACAGCGCGGTAAAGGATGCGATAAAGGCAAAGTTTTCCCAGTATATCTGGGTCTGTGGTGAAATTCAGGATATGCGCGCATCCCGAGGTAGAGGGCATATCTACTTTAACTGCGTGGAAAAAGACCCTGACTCAGATACAATTATCGCTCAAGTTTCGGCTGCGCTGTTTGCCGGACGGGTACCCAAAATATTTAATAAACTAAAATCAGTTGATCCGGAATTTAAACTAAAAAATGATATAGAAGTTAAGCTTCTCTGTCAAATCGACCTCTATCCTAAAAGCGGCCGCTACAATATTATTGTGGTTGATATTGATCCGGTCTATACTTTAGGTAAAATTGCCCAAAACCGGCAGAAAATCATAGCTGATCTTAAGAAAAGAAACTTATTAGATAAAAATAAAGAAAAAATATTTCCTCAGCTTCCCCTTAAAGTTGGCTTAATTACCTCTCTTAATTCAGCTGCTTTTGCTGATTTTACCAATGAACTCGATTCAAGCGGTTTTGGCTTTAAGGTTTTTGCCTGCGGGGCTCATATGCAGGGGAAGTTAGTGGAGCCGGATGTGGTTAAAGCGCTGGACTATTTTAATAAATTAAAAAAAGAGGAGTTAGATCTAATCGTGGTAACCAGAGGGGGAGGCTCGACCGCTGATTTAAGTTATTTTGACAGCCAAAAAATAGCTGAAAAGATAGCCAGCCTTGATTTCCCGGTGGTTGCTGCGGTAGGCCATCAGATAAACACAACCATAATTGACCTGATGGCTCATACCAGCTGTAAAACTCCCACAGCTGCCGGGCAGTGTTTGGTTGAAAAGGTTCAGGTTTTTTTAGATGGCCTCACTGAGCTGGAGAGATCGGTTTTAGAAAAGTCAGAAGAAATTCTCGAAGACAAGAAACAAGGCTTGCAGAATACAGCTTTAAGGTTTGATTCTGCTGTAACCGGGTATTTCCAGGTTCAAAAAGAGCTTCTTTTGGAGAAAAAACATTCTATTGTCAACCTTTCCAAGATGCACCTTCAGGATCAGAAAAACAAGATTATTAATATAGGAAAAGATATTGGTTCTTTTAGCAAGAGGTTGTTGGAAGATAGCAGAAATTACCTTAGCCATATCGATGAAAAGATAAAGCTGCTTGACCCTAAAAACGTTTTAAAAAGAGGTTATTCGGTAACTTACCTAAAAAATAAAGCTATAAAAAGCATCGATGATTTAGAAATAGGCGATAAAATAAAAACAGTCCTTTATAAGGGTGAGGTTGAGTCGGAAGTTAAGGGGAAGGAAGATAGAGGGTAGAAAATAGAAGTTAGAGAATAGAAGGGAGAAGTTAGAAAGATAAATATGAAAATAAAGAGAGGTGAAAAATGGCAAAGAAGGAAGTAAAGTATAGCCAGGCGGTTGATGAGTTAAATCAGATATTAGCGGATTTAGAAGCCGAAAGAATCGATGTTGATCAGGTATCAACTAAGGTCAAGAAAGCGGTTGAGCTGATAAAACTCTGCCGGGAGAGGATAGAAAACACCGAGATGGAAGTAAAAACAATAGTTAAGGAGTTTGAAGGGGCCAAAGAAGATTCTTAAGAAAATAACGATTGACTAAAAATTTTAGTCTGGTACAATAATTATGCCTCGAGAGAGTGTCTAACCTTTCGTTTTAATATAAATAAAATAAGGTTGACAGGAAAATTTAAAAATTGTATTATATTAGCCTATGATTAGCAAAACCAGAAAAAAAGAAATAATTGAGAAATTTAAAGACCATCTTGGCGATACAGGGTCGGTGGCTGTCCAAATTGCTCTGCTTACTGAAAGGATTAACTACCTTACTGACCATATGAAAAAGCATAAAAAGGATTTTCATTCCCGCCGCGGCCTTCTCACCCTGGTTGGAAGGAGACGCCGTTTAATCGACTATCTCAAAGAAAAAGATAGCGAAAGCTATCAGGAAGTCGCCAAAGAGTTAAAGTTTAAAAAATAAAAATGCCTACTTCATTATCTACATCTAATATCGGAAAATACCCTCTGAATTTGTCTTCCGGCCAAATAGCTACTCAAGCTAACGGCAGTGTGAAGGCATCTTTTGGAGATACTGTAGTTTTAGTAACTGCCTGTATGTCGAAAGAAGGTTATCCTGATCGTGGATTTTTTCCGCTTATGGTTGAATACAGAGAAAAGACCTATGCTGCCGGAAGAATTCCGGGAGGATTTTTTAAAAAAGAAGGCAGGCCTTCGGATACAGAAATTCTAACTTGCCGTTTGATTGACCGGCCGCTTCGGCCGCTTTTTCCCGAAGGTTTAACTAATGAAATTCAGATTGTTGCGATGGTCCTATCAAGCGACCGGGAAAATGATCCTGACGTAGTGGCCCTGAATGCAGCAAGCGCGGCTCTTTTTATTTCAGATATTCCTTTTTCTAAGCCGATTGGAGCAGTGAGGGTTTCTAAAATAGGTGATGATTTTGTAGTTAATCCTACCTATCAAGAAAGAGAGGAATCACCATTGGATATTGTCATCGTGGGTACAGAAGAAAATACAGTTATGCTTGAGGGTGGTTTTGACCAGGTTGATGAAAAAGATGTCTTAGCAGCCATTGAGTTTGCTAAGCCTTTTATTAAAGAGATCATAAAAGCCCAAAAGGAACTGCGCGAAAAAGAAGGTAAAGATAAAAAAGAAGTAGAACTGTTTACAACTGATAAAGGCCTAGTGGCAAAGGTCAGAGATAAGGTAATAAAAGACCTCCAGGCTAACTATGGAATAAAAGAAAAAGAAGAAAAAGCAAAGTTTTCAGCCAAAATTTTAGAGTCTTTAAAGAATGAATTCATAACAGAGGATTCAGAAATTTCTGAATCAGATCTAAAAAAGGCTTTGTCTGCGGTTGAAGAAGAAGTTTTTCGCCAGAAAGTCTTAGAAGAAGGTATCAGGCCGGATAAACGCGGGATTTCTGACATAAGAGAACTTAATAGTGAAGCCAGAGTACTTCCCCGCACCCATGGAACCGGATTATTTAAAAGAGGCCAAACTCAAGCTTTGGCAATAACTACCTTGGGGACAAGTGGAGATGAACAGTTTATTGAAGCTTTAGAGGGCAAAAAATCCAAACATTTTATGCTCCATTATAACTTCCCTCCTTTTAGTGTGGGTGAGGTAAAGTTTATGCGCGGCCCGTCAAGAAGAGATATCGGCCATGGTTCTTTAGCGGAGAAAGCTTTATTGCCGGTTGTTCCGTCCCGGGATGATTTCCCTTACACAATTAGAATAGTATCTGAAATATTAGAATCAAATGGTTCATCAAGTATGGCTACTGTTTGCGCTTCGTCACTTTCGATGATGGATGCCGGGGTCCCTTTAAAAGATTCTGTAGCGGGAATCGCCATTGGAATGGTTACTGATGGAGATAATTATAAAATCCTTACCGATATTGCCGGGATCGAAGATCATTGCGGCGACCTGGATTTTAAAGTAGCCGGTACCAGCAAAGGAATTACCGCAATTCAGGTTGATACAAAAACTGAAGGGATAAGCACGGCGATGATTAAGGATGCTCTCGATAAAGCTAAAGAAGCGCGTCTTTTTATATTAGAAAATATGACCAAAAGTTTAGCCCAGCCGCGGGAAGACCTTTCAAAGTATGCTCCCAAGATTAAATCGATAGAAGTCGATCCGGATAAAGTCGGAATGGTAATCGGCCCGGGCGGCAAAAATATCAGAAAAATGAGCCGGGATTACAATGTAACCGTTGATATCGACGATGATAGGAATATGGTTTCGGTGGTTGCTGAGACCAGCGAGGATTTAAAGAAAGCTATCACAGCAATCGAGAATATAGTCAGAGAGTTTGAAGTAGGCGATGTCGTTGAAGGAAAAGTTGACAAAATCGTAGATTACGGGGCTTTCTGTGAACTTAGTCCGTCTAAATCCGGCCTCCTCCATGTTTCAGAAATTGCCGAAGGATTTGTTAAGGATGTAAGAAAACACCTTAAAGAAGGCGATATAGTTAAAGTAAAAGTTATCGGAAAAGACAACTTTGGTAAATTAAAACTAAGTCTAAAGCAAGCTAAATAAAAGGCCCTGTAAGCTTTTATCTTAAAAGATTGATGAGCTGGCAGGGTTTTTATAATTAATAATGACTAGACTTTCTTCTTTTTTAAAAAGTACCATCTTCTTTTTCAGCTTCCTTCTTATTTTTTTAAGCCTTATCTCTTATGTTCCTCAGGATATTTCAACCATTTCTGCTCCCCAACCGGATAAAATTTCTAACTTTATCGGAATAGCCGGAGCCTATATTGCCTTTGGTTTATTTTTTTTATTTGGCAAAGCTGCCTATTTTATCCCTTTTTATCTTTTCTTTTTGGGTTGGGCGGAGTTAGAATTCCTGCGTTTTCATGGTTTGGGCAAAAATAAAATTATAAATATAATTGCTTTTTCCTTTTTTATCATTTTTTTATCGGCTTTTATCAGTTTATTTTTCAACCAGGATACCCAAATTTTTAGTTCAGGAGGTATGCTGGGATTTTTATTAAGCGATTTTTTAAAAAAGTACCTGGGCTTAACCGGATCTTTTATTACGGTTTCTTTGATTATGGCGATCAATTCTATTTTGCTTTTTGGTTTCTTTTTTATGGATTTTTCCAAAATTTTAAAGAAGCTGGCTTTAAATTTAATAAATTTTTTCAAACAGTCATTTACGAAACTTAGAGAAAAAAGAAGAGAAAATCAAGAAAAAGCCAGGCAGGCCCAGCCTAAGCTAAAAAATAGCAAACCGCAGATAAAATTATACCAACCTAAAAATAAAGATAAAAAGCCTGCTTCCGGTTACCAGCCGCAAAGTTCCGGCCGCCGGGAAACTAAGGAGAAAGCTCCGGCTGGTTTTAAATCAGCCAGCCAGGAAGATAAGAGGTTAGACAAAGAAAGTTTTGATCCTTCTAACTATAAGCTTCCTCCTCTTAGCTTGCTTAAAGAGCCGCCTTCTTCTGACTATGCAGATTCCAAAGGCAGTATTAAGGCTAATATAAAAAAGCTAGAAAGAGCTTTGTTGGATTTTGGCATCGAAGCTGAGGTGGTGAGTGTCCAGAAGGGGCCGGTTGTGACTATGTATGAACTTTCGCCCCGGGCCGGGACAAAGATTCAGAAAATTTCTTCTCTTTCTGATGACATCGCTTTGGCGATGAAGTCTTCGCGGGTGAGAATAGTAGCTCCTTTGCCTGGCAGAGGTACGGTGGGAATTGAGATTCCCAACTCTCACAAGCACCTGGTTCATTTGCGCGAAGTCCTTGAGGAAAACAGTTTTATAAAGGAAAATTCAAAACTTACTTTAGCTGTGGGCAAAGATGTCTCCGGCAACCCGATAGTCGCTGACTTGGGAGATATGCCGCATCTTTTAATCGCCGGAGCAACCGGGGCGGGAAAGACAGTTTGCGTTAATTCTCTTATTTCCTCGCTTCTTTATAAAGCCAGGCCGGATCAGTTGAAGTTTATTTTGGTTGACCCTAAGATGGTTGAGTTGGCTCCCTTTTCCGGAATCCCTCATTTGATTCATCCGATAATCTCTGAGTCTAGGAAAGCTTTTGCCGCTTTGAATTGGGCAGTGGGGGAAATGGAGCAAAGATATAAAATTTTAGCTAAAGAAGGAACAAGAAATATTGACGCCTACAATAAAAAGTCTTCCGAAAAGATGTCTTATATTGTAATTATCGTCGATGAGTTGGCTGATTTAATGACTGTTGCCCGGGAGAGCATTGAAACTTCTATTCAGCGCCTGGCTCAGCTTTCAAGGGCGGTAGGCATTCATCTTATTCTGGCGACTCAAAGGCCATCGGTGGATGTTATAACCGGAGTAATTAAGGCTAACTTTCCTTCACGGATATCATTTAAGGTTTCATCCCGGGTTGATTCCCGCACAGTTTTAGATTCAATGGGGGCAGAGAAGCTTCTTGGCAAGGGTGATTTTTTATTCTTACAACCGTCTGCGGCAAAGCTTACCAGAGGCCAGGGTTGTTTTATCGATGACCAGGATATCGAAGAGCTGGTTGATTTCTGCCGCAATCAAGGCGCTCCGGTTTATGAGCAATCGATAACCGAGGAAGAGAAAAAGCAAAAGATGAATTTAGGCACAGATGAACTTTTTGATGACGCGGTAAGGATCATTTTACAAACCGACCAGGCATCGGCGTCGCTTTTACAAAGAAGAATGCGTATTGGTTATACCCGGGCTGCCCGGTTGCTTGATTTGATGGAGCAAGAGGGAATAGTCGGGCCTTTTTGCGGCTCCAAAGCGCGGGACATTCTGGTTGAAAAAGAAAAATATTTAGCAGAAAAAGGATTGGTATGATCGAAGACTTGTGCAGAAAAATTAAAGACAAAAGAAAAGAAGCCGGCTACAGCATTGAAGACATTGTAAAAAAAACCAAACTTCATCCGTCGGTTATAAAAGATATCGAAAATTGCAACCTGGGAGCGATAACTCCGATCTATATAAAAGGCTTTATTAAAATTTATGCCTCATTTTTAGGGATTGAGGTAAAAGATGAGTTGGAGCAAATTAAAACCGGAATTGATTCTAAGATAAAAAATCCCCGGCAAAGAAAGCAATCGGGCCAAAACCCAGTTATTAAATTCTTTAAAGTAATTTTTCAAACCTTTGCTAAAATACCGCCCCGGGTAAGAAAAAACATACTACTTATCGGGCTTAGCTTGATTATTCTTTGGTTTGGATTTTTAGGGGTGAGGTTTTCTTTTCGCAAAGTTTTAGGTTTTTTTAGAAACCGGCCGAAAACGGAAAAACAAGAGCCGGTTAAAAATCCGGCAGAAGAGCCGGCCAAAGAGCTTAAGGAGCCGGCTCAATCTGTAACCAGGCCAATTGGGCAATCCGGCCAGATATCTGCTTCTTTGACCTTGAAAAAGCCTTGCTATATGAAGGCAATATCTGATGGCAAGGTTGTCTTTGAAGGGGTTTTAAACAAAGGCGAAGTCGAAACCTGGAAGGCTGATAAAGAATTAAAGTTTGAGATAAGAGATGGTTCAGCCGTATATTTAGAAGTTGATGGTGAACCGATTCCTAAACTTTCTTCGATACACAAACCGATAAAAATAATCATAAACTCTTCCGGAATTACCGTAAACAAATAAAGGATAGAAATTAGAAGTTAGAAGGTAGAAATGGAAAAGACACTTTCTATAGTAACCTTGGGTTGCTTTCGTAACCGTTATGATTCAGAGGTAGCGGCCAGGAGGTTTCTGGATAAGAGCAGCCGGTTGCTGCCGGTTGATAAGTTAAGCAGAAAAAATAAAGCCGATATCTTATTGATTAATACCTGTGGCTTTATCGACCCGGCTAAAATTGAATCAATTGAGGCGATAAATGAGGCAATAGAATTAAAACGGCAAAAAAAGGTAAGAAAAATATATGTATTTGGCTGCCTGGTGCAGAGGTTTGAGCAAGAATTAAAGAAGCATTTTCCTGAAATCGATAAATGGTGGGGTATTGAGGAGTTTTCAAGAGATTATCAAGACAGGTTGGCCTCAAAAAATCCGGTAGAGTTTCTAAAAATTTGTGAGGGCTGTATCAATAATTGTAGTTATTGCGCAATCCCTCTTATCAAAGGGCCTTTGATAAGCCGGCCGGCTCAAGAAGTTTTAAAGGAAGTAAAAAAATTAGATAAAGCTGGGGTAAAAGAGTTAAATATAATTGGCCAGGACATTACCGGTTGGGGTAAAGATTTATCAAAAAGGCAAGGTTTGGCCGGTTTGTTAAAACAGGTAGTTCGGGGTACAAAAAAAATAGGATGGATTCGTTTAATCTATACTCATCCAAAGCATATAACCGGCTCTTTAATTGATTTGATAGCTAAAGAAGAAAGGATTTGCAATTATATTGATTTGCCGATTCAGCATATAAATAAGAGAATTTTGAAGTTGATGAATCGAAAAACCAGCCCCGAAGATATTATTTCATTGATTAAAAAAATCAGAAAAAAGATACCTAATTGCGCAATCAGGACCTCGGTTATAGTGGGTTTTCCCGGAGAAACTGAATCGGAATTTAATCAATTGCTTGATTTTATAAAAGAAATAAAGTTTGAAAAGTTAGGTGTTTTTACTTATTCACAGGAAGAAGGCACAAAGGCTGCAAGGTTTCCCGGCCAGATTCATCATATGACCAAGAAAAAGCGCAAGCGCAGGATCATGGAGGCGCAGCGAAAAATTGCGGCAGAAAATTTAGAAAGATTTATCGGCCAAGAAATTACCGTTTTGGTTTTAGAAAAGAGGCAAGGCTTTTATATCGGAAGAACTCAGCATGACGCTCCCGAAGTTGATGGAGTGGTTTTTATAAAAAGAAGAAAGCTGAATATCGGCTGTTTTGTTAAGGTTAAAGTCACCGACAGCCTGGAATATGATTTAGTAGCTAATTAGTGTTGCGTATTGCGTATTGAGTATCGAGTATTATATGAAATATTGTTTGAGTTTTTTTATTTATTTAGGTAAAATAAAAACACGATATGTATACGCTTTTTGCCGCTAGGCAGACAATTTTTCTATGGTGTCATTCTGAATTCAATTTTTTTTGTCATCCTGAGCCCCCTTCGACTTCGCTCAGGGCAAGCTCAGGGCGAAGGATCTCCGCAACGGTTTGAGATTCTTCGGCTTCGCCCTTCGACTTCGCTCAGGACTCCTTGCAGTCGCCTCAGAATGACATCGAGCTTGCGGTGATGAATTTTATAATGGCAGATTTGTTTTGTTAAAATAGATAAATAATCAATTACAAGATATGTATGTGATATCCGGCGCAGCCGGATAATTCTCTTGCTTAAACCTAAGAGAATCTATCACATCCATATAATGTATTAGACTCACGAATTATGATGAACTTTTTAATGGCTGTTTTGTTTTGTAAGAATAGATAAATAATCAATTACAAGATATGAATATCTCCAATAAACTCACATTTTTGCGAATATTTCTTGCCTTTTTTTGTGTAGGTTTTATCTTGCTTAATACTTTCGGATTTCATATAGCAGCGCTTTGTCTATTTATAGTGGCTTCTTTTACCGATTGGCTGGATGGGTATTTTGCCCGCAAACACGGCCATACTACTGATTTAGGTAAGATTCTTGACCCGATCGCCGATAAGATTTTAATAATTGGTGTTTTTTCGGCCTTTGTTGAAATTGGTTTAATTAGTGTTTGGATGGTGATTGCGATTTTGCTTCGTGAATTTATCGTAACCAGCTTGCGCCTTTACAGCTTACGTAAGGGAGTAGTTTTAGCCGCGCAAGGGCTCGGCAAGCATAAAACTGTTTCGCAAATTTCGGGAGTATTAATCATTTTTTCTTTTTTAATCCTTTCTAAAACCTTTCCTCAAGCAAAGATAACCGATTTTCTTTATAATTTTGGAATTCCAATTGTTATGTGGTATATCGTTGCGATTACCCTTTTTTCGGGCATTTACTATTTTTGGGTTAACCGGCAAATCATAAAGACGTTTTGATAGCGTGGATTTAAAGGCCATAAGTCACAAGTCACATGTCACATGTTAACTTGTGACATGTGACTTATGACATATAACATATAACTTGTGACCTGTGACTTAAAACTTGTAACTTGTATTTGGGGATGAATTTGAAAGACAAAATTATTATAGGGTTGGCTTCCTTATTTGGGATTGGGTTTATTCCCGGTTGCCCGGGGACCGCTGGCTCCTTGTTTGGCCTGCTATTTGTTTGGTTGGCGGGAAACCAGGCATTATTTTTTTTAATAACTCTTTTTTCTTGTTTTTTGGCTTTCCTGGTCGCCGGTAAGGCTGAGAAGTTATTGGGCCAAAAAGATTCAAAACAGATAGTAATCGATGAATTAGCCGGGATTTTAGTCACTTTTTTGTTTGTCCCCAAGATTTTTTCTTTTCTTGTGGTTGGGTTTTTCCTTTTCCGTCTTTTTGATATCATAAAGGTCTTTCCAGCTAACAAATTAGAAAAAAAGAAAGGTTCTTTGGGAATTGTAGGCGATGATTTGATAGCGGGAGTCTATGCCAATTTAGTTCTTCAATTTTTGAGGTTAGCTTTAAATATTTCTTGATAGATTGGCCCTTTTTGAGTTAAGGTGCTTTTAAAAAGAGATATCTTATTTATTTTAAATTTACTTTCAGCTTTTAATTGATTAATTTTTTCGCTTAATTGTTTTATATTTTTTAAGCTTTTAATCCTGGCTAAGGTTATATGGGGCCTAAACTTTTTATCTTCTTTAAAGCCTACCTGGTTCAATCTTTTTCCCAAACTTTCTGATAAGGCCTCTAATCTTTTTCCAGGGCAAAAGCTGATAAAAAATATTCTTGGTTTACGGGAGTTAGGGAAAAAACCAAAACTTTTCAGATGAAGTTCAAAAGGGTTATATCGGCCGCTAATACCGGCAATAATTTTTTTTACTGTATCTAGTTGTTCTTGGTTGATATTTCCTAAAAACTTTAAGGTAATGTGCAGGTTTTTGTTATTTACCCATTTAGCTTTAATTGGTAGGCTTTCTAGTTTGTCGGTGACTTCTTTTATTTTTGCTTTGGTTTGATTGGTTAAATCTAATCCAATAAATGCTCGCATAGTTTCGTTCGACGTTCGATGTTCAACGTTCTACGTTTGTCGGCATTAGCAGCTACAAAGCTTTAAGGTGTTGGTAGAGGAATTCGGTTGCAAATTTAGCAGCTTTTTTCCGCACGTTATCTCTGGTACCGTCGATGATTGCGCTGGTTACAAAAATTTCTTTTTTGTTAGAAATTGCAATAAAAGCGGTTCCTGCCTTTTTCCCTTTTTTCGCGCCGGCGCCGGCAAAGCCGACTATAGATATTCCAATATTACTTTTGAGCTTTTTTCTTATTTTTTCGGCTAAAAAAGCTGCTATTTCCTTAGAAACTCCCTGGGTTTTTTTAAGTAATTCTTTAGGTAGTTTAAATAACCTATTTTTACTATCTAATGAATAAACCACAAAAGAGCCTTTAAATGTATTAGAGCTGCCCGGAGTTTTGGTTAAAAGGTAAGAGAGGTAACCGGCAGTCATCGATTCGACAGCGGCTACGGTTAATTTTTTATTTTTTAAGATTTTAAATACTTTTGTGGCCGGCATAATAATATTATAACAAAAAGATAAAAATAACCTATGATTTTATCTGACTTTTTTACAGCTTATTCTATCACACCTACGCGGTGTGATAAAGGGGTGTAGACTTTTTGTTAAAGCCTTACGTCTTATCTAGTGAGAAGCAAAAAAAAGGAGGTAGAAGATGAACAAAGTAAAGTTTCTCATTTTAAGTTTCTTGGTTTTAGGGATAACTCTTATCGCTTATCAACCAGCTTATTCTCAAGAGCGGGGCCGCGGTCCGGATCAAAGAAAAAGGCTGGGCCTTTTATTTGAGACCTTGGATCAAGAGGTAAAGGAAGAGTTGATTGAGTTGAAAAAGGAGGATCGGGAAGAATTTAGAGCCGCCGCAAAGGAAGCATTAGAAGCAAGAAAAGCAGAGCTTGCCGAGATAAGAGAAGAAAACCCCGAAGAGTTTCAAGAGATAATGGCTGAGGCTAAAGAAAGAGTGCTAGAGAGAGTTAGAGAAAGAAAAGGAAGTTCGGTTAGAGGGAAAATAGGGAAAATGGTGTTGTTTGAGACTCTAACTGATGAGCAAAAAAAGAAGATAGTAGCTTTGCGCAACAAGTACCAGGAAGCTTTAGATAAAGCCGTTAAGAAAAGAGAAGAGCAATTAAAAGAGATAAAGGCGGATAACCCTGAACAATTTGAGCAAATTATCGAAGAAGCAAAAGATAAAGTAAGGGCCAGGATGAAAAATCAAAAGAAACATCACCCTCAAAAGTTCCAACAGTTCCAAAGGATGAATCCGGAGTATTTAGGAAAAAAGATGGAGTGGCTTAAAGAAAAGGACCCTCAGCTTTATGACTATATAGTTGATAAAGCAGAGGAAGGTTACAGCCATTCTGGCGAATCTTTAGAGTAAAAGTTGCTCTTTCTTAGAAACAAAGGTAAAATCTAGGTATGATTGATAGTTTTAGCAAAGACTTAGATAGGTTGATAGAGGCTTTTTGTCAGGGGGAGGAATCTGCCTTTGACAAAATTGCCTCTATTATCCATCGCGATGTTTTAAATATTGCTTGCCTAAACAGCTTAAGCCAAGAAGACGCAAAAGATGTTTTACAGGTAGTTCTTTTAAAGATATATAAAAAATTAAAGGGTTTTAAAAAACAAGCGAAATTTTCTAGTTGGGTTTACCGGATAACTGTTAACGCCTCAATTGATTTGATTCGCAAGAAGAAAAGGAAAGCAAAAATTGCAGAAAAATATAAAGAGGCCGGCAGCTTGGAAGCAAATCGAAATAGCCCTGATTTTGATGGTAAAAATAGATTAGTCAGAGAAAAATTAAAAGAGCTTTCTCCTAAACAGAAAAATATTTTTATTTTAAAGCATTTTCAAAAACTGTCTTTTAAAGAAATTAGTAAAGTAATCGGTTGTTCTCAAAGTACGGCTAAAACTCATTTTTTCCGGGCAGTCGATAAGTTAAAAAAGAAGGTAAAATCAGGAGGATAAGATGAAACATTTAAGCAAAGAAGAGCTAATTTTATTCTATTATGGTGAGCCGGAGAGTAAAAAAACAGCTGCTCAAGAAGCTCATCTCCGGATTTGCCCGAGATGCCAAAAAGAATTAAACCAATTAAAAGAACAGTTATCTCAATTAAATTTTAAACCGGTTGATTTAGAAAAAGGCCAACTTAACCAAATTATTGGCAAAGTAAAAGAAAAGGCTTATCAAGATAAGGGGAAGGCAAAGTTATTTTGGCTTAAAGATTATTTTTCTAACCTTGTAAGAGGGTTAGGCCTGTTTTTTTTAAAACCAAAAACCGCTTTGGTTGCAGTTAGCTTATTTTTGTTTGTGTTTGCTGTTTATTTTTACGGCAATCAAAATAATAATTTTTCAGATGATCTATTTGCAGTAGGGGTTGATTTGGTGGCCGATGATGAATTCGATATATTATTGGACAGTTATAGCTTAAGCAGCCAGTCTTATATCTCTTCTTCGAGGGTTATTTCTTCATAGGTATAAGGAGGTAGTTCACGGGAAAACATTGAAGGCTGTGTAATAATAACTCCGTTTTTATAACTAAATTTAGTTTGCGGGTAAGTTATATAAAGAAAAGATTTAGTCCGGGTTGCTGCTACATAAAATAACCTTCTTTCTTCTTCGAGAGATTTTTGTGAATTAAGCGCTTTTGCGTGAGGGAAATCATATTCGCAGAAGCCGATAATAAACACCGCTTCCCATTCAAGCCCTTTAGCCTGGTGGATAGTGGTAAGAGTTATGGATTCTTCTTCTTTTTTTTCTTCAGTTCGACGCTTCTCTCCTTTAAATTCTTCGTATGAGCCGATATCATGGAGGAATTTTTTAATAGTAGAATAGTTGCCTGACATTTTCACCATCTCATCTAAATCCATGAGCCTTTCTGCGGCGTTATCGAAACTCAAGTGGCAGTATTCTTTATACATATTAAGAATTTCGCCTAAAGCGTCTTCAGGGATGGTAAGTTTTTTTAATTTTTCAAATAATTTGCTGAATTCTTTAAAACCTCCCTTTTGCCTTTTGGGTATTTTTTCTAAAGTTTGATATAGAGAATTTTTTTCTATTATCAAGCTTTTCCAGATTCGGTAAGCATAATTTTTGCCGATTCCCCGGTAGAGAGAAAGAGCTCGTTTAAAAGATATTTCGTCATAAGGGTTGACTATAATCTTTAAAAAGGAAAGGGTGTCCTTGATATGGGCTTGTTCAAAAAAACGCAGGCCCCCTCTTACGATATAAGGAATATTGCGTTTTGTCATTTCCATTTCCAGTTCCAGAGCTTGAAAGCGGGAACGAAAGAGTACTGCAATTTCAGAAAGGGGCACGCCTTCTTCATTTAGTTTGAGAATATGCTGGCCAACAAATTTTGCTTGTTGGTAAATATCTTTGGCGCTAACTAAACAGGGAGTTTCGGATTCTTTTCTTACAGCTTTTAATTTTTTCGGATATTGATAAACATTGTGTTGTATTATTTGGTTTGCTAAGTTAAGGATTTGGGGGCTGGAGCGGTAGTTGGTCTCTAGCTTGAAAATTTTATCGGTTTTAAATATTTTCGGGAAATCCAGAAGGTTGCTAATTTGCGCTGCTCGAAACGAGTAGATAGATTGGGCGTCGTCTCCTACAACCAGGATATTGTTGTGGTGAGCAGAAAGTTTTTTCAAAATCTCAAATTGAATTTTGTTAGTATCCTGATATTCATCAACCATAATATAATGGAATATTTGCGAGTATTTTTCGGCTAATTCCGGATTTTGTAAAACCTGGAGCCATTTGCTTAACAGGTCAGAAAAGTCCATAAGGTTAGCTTGCTTTTTTTTATCCTGATAATAAGAGATGATTTTTTTTATAGGGTGGGCGTATTCCTCCAGGTGAGGGTAAAAATCCGCAATAATTTTATCAGGGTCAGTTTGGGAATTTTCCGATAAGCTGTAAATATTATAGATAACTCTTTTTTTGGGAAACATTTTCTCCCTTTTGTTATAACCTAAATTTTGGATACAGTCATCAATTAAGCTTTTAGCGTCTTCTGAGTCGGTAATTGAAAAATTAGAAGAATAGCCTAAGGTTTTAGCTTCTTTGCGCAGAATCAGATTCCCGATATGGTGAAAAGTACCTGACCAAAGCCCTTTTAGGCTCGAATTTATAAGCGTTTCGGCCCGATGGGTCATTTCGGCGGCAGCCCGGTTAGTAAAGGTTGCAAGAAGTATATTTTTTGGATTTATTCCTTGGTGGAGAAGGTAAGCGAGCCTGTGAATCAAAACCCTGGTTTTACCGCTTCCGGCTCCGGCCAGGACCAAAGCAGGGCCGTTACCTTTTTCTACCACTTCTTTTTGTTGAGGGTTTAAGCCCTTTAGGTAGTCAACGCTTACTTTGTTCTGATAAGGTTTTAATTTATAACTTTTCATATTCTGTAATTGATTATTTATCTATTCTTACAAAAATTAAACAGCCATTATAAAGTTCATCGTAATTCGTGAGTCTAATACATTATATGGATGTGATAGATTCTCTTAGGTAATAGCCAGAGAATGATCCGGCTGCGCCGGATATCACATACATCCTGTAATTGATTATTTATCTATTCTTACAAAAATTAAACAGCCATTATAAAGTTCATCGTAATTCGTGAGTCTAATACATTATATGGATACGCTGTATTCTCTTAGGTAATATCTGGAGAATGTTTTGCCTGCGGCAAAAAAGCGTATACATATTTTGTTAATTGAGGAACTATCTTATCATAAAAGAAGTAATTGGCAAAGAAATGGACCAACGCAGGGTATGCTGTGGTAGTGTATCATTTTTAGCGTTGAGGTGGGGGTTTGCAATAGTTGACAGAACTTCGCCAGATGTTAAAATTTCTTTACTTTTAATTTTTATGCAAAATAAAGATTCTAAAATATTTTTTGTGTTTGGGCTGCATAACCATCAGCCTGTAGGCAATTTGTCTTCTGTCTTCGAGAAAGCTTTTACCAGCTGCTACTTGCCTTTTTTATCCACTCTGGAAAAGTTTCCTAATTTAAAAGCGGTTATCCATAATTCAGGAGCTTTGTATAGTTTCGCTGAAGCTTATTTTCCCGGTTGGATTGAGAAGCTTCAAAAATTAGTAAAACGGGGCCAAATTGAAATTATAGGCGGCGGTTACTTTGAGCCGATTTTTCCAATAGTTTCTCAACAAGACCAAATCGGCCAAATTCAACTAATGAAGAAGTATCTGGAGAAAACTTTTAAAGCAACGCCTCGAGGCTGTTGGATTCCGGAAAGGGTTTGGAACCCTTCTTTAGCAAAAACATTGAATGAATTGGGAGTAAGCTATACTTATTTGGATGAAGCAGATTTTTACGCGAAAAATAAAGTTAATAAAAGTAAAAAAAATCTTTATTTAAGCGAAGACCAGGGTTATCCGATAAGTTTATTTGTTATCGATGAACTACTTGCGGATAAGATTCCTTTTATACAACCGGAAGAAATTATCGATATTTTAATTAACTATAAAAAAGATAATAACCTTTTAGTCAATTTTTTTTGTGACGGGGAAAAGTTTGGCCTTTGGCCGGGCAGCTATGATTTGGTTTATAATCAAAAATGGCTGGAGAGGTTTTTTACTCTTCTGGAGAGGAGCCCGGATATCCAAACAATAACCTCCCGGCAGGCTCATGATATGTTTGACGAAAAAGACCTTGTTTATGTTGAAGCAACCACTTATCCTAAAATGCAAAAATGGGCTTTAAGTTATAAAGATTGCTTAAGTTATCAGAGTTTAATCGATTTATTAAAAGAAAATAAAAGCTATTGCAGGTACAGGCAATTTATCAAAGGAGAAACTTTCAAGAATTTTTTTATAAAATACCCCCGCCTTAATTTTATGCATAAGAGGATGCTGGATCTTTCAAAAAGAATAAATTCAAATCTGGATTATGGGAAAGACAGAGAAGCTTTTTTGAATTTATGGAAATCTCAGGCTAATTGTGTTTATTGGCATGGGGTATTCGGAGGCTTTTACCTGCCTCATCTTCGCAAGGCTTGTTATGATTATTTAATTAAGGCCGAAGAATGTTTAGATAAAATCACTAAAACTGTTTCGTTTTACAGGAAAGATATTAATTTCGATGGCTATAAAGAAATAGTTGTAAAATCCAGCGGAAAAATTTATATTTTTTCACAAGTTGGGGCAAGTTTAGAAGAATTGAGTCTAAAAAATATACCAATTAATTTGATAAATACAGTTAATAGAGTAAAAGAGCCTTATCATGATAAATTTAAGGGCCGGGAAATGTCTAAATACCTTTTATATGATGATTATAAAAAGGTAAGTTTAGTTGACCATATTATAAAAAAAGATTTAAGCTTAACAGATTTTGCAAAAGGAACGGGTATATATAGTTTAGCTGATAAGCCTTATCGGTTTTTTAAACATGGCGATAAAAAATTTAGTTTTGGCTATGAAGAAAAGGAGATAAGTTTCCTAAAAGAGATAAGCTTTGAGAAAAACAGCTTAGAAGCCGAATATAACTTTATCGAAAAAAAAGCTTTTAATAAATTTGATTTCGGTATAGAATTTAACTTTTCCCTATCTAGCCCTGCTAACTTGCTGATTGAAGCCGGAGAAGGGAAGAAAGGAAATTTGGGAAAAGAACAGGATTTAGGAGAAAATAGTTCTTTTATTATTGTAGACAAAAACTATCCGGTTAGGTTACGGTTTGATTTTGACCGGGTAAGGGTTTATACTAATCCAATCTATACTTTGTCTTCTTCAGAGGCGGGAGAAGAGGTTCTTTTTCAGCAGTTAAGCCTGCTCTTTTATTTTCGGCCCAAGGAAGATTCGTTTAAACTCAAGTTGAGCATAGAAAGTTAAAGGGGCTAGTTAAACAGGAGGTTGTGATGAAAGGGGTAAAAGCAACGGAACTTATCGTTAGTTTAGAAGAAAAATCAGGCGCCTTAGGCGAAGTCACTTCTCTGTTAAAACAAGAGGGTATAAACATCAGGGCGATATCCGGATGGATTCAACAAGATACGGCAATGATTAGGGTAGTAACATCGGATAACCAAAGAGCAAAAGAGGTTTTATCTTCCCGTTTTGAAATAAGCGAAAAAGAGATAGTAATAGTTGGTGTTCCGGATAAAATCGGCAATTTAGACTCTCTGTCGAATTTGTTAAAAGAAGCAGGCGTTAATATGACTCATATCTATGGAACCACCTCAGGTGAAGGCCAGTCGGCGGCGTTGGTCCTTGCATCCAGCGACAACGATAAAGCGATAGAGGTAATTTCAGCTTAGCTGCTAAATAAATAATTTAATCAAAATGAGAAAAAATAGCAATTTTTGGCGTAACTTTAAGTTTATTTGTGCCTTTGTGTTTTTCCTGGGCTTGCCTTTTAGCCTTTATCCGAGCCAGGGATTAAAGCAAAGGCTTCATGGCTTGGAAGAAATTCGTTACAACGTTTCTTTCAACGGAATACCGTCTGGCTATATAGTTTGGAAATACCAGGGGCAAGATTCAATCGAAAACCGGAAGGTAGATGTCCTGGTAATTGAATCCGACACAAAGATTCTTAAATTTCTCGATTTGGTTAGCTTTGAAAAAATTTATCTAGATGGCCAGACCCATCTTCCGGTGCGGGTAGAAAGGAAGATAAAATTATTTGGAAGCAAAGAGACAATTGAGGAGGAGTACAATCAAGACGAGGGAGAAGTAGTTTTAACCAGAAAAAAGAAAGGTAAAGTAGTTAAAAAAGAGGTTTACAAGCAAGACACTCCGATTCATAATATATTAGATCTCTTATATTTCTTCCCAAAAAGGATTAAGCTGGAAGATAAAAAAGGCAAATGGCTGACTTTTAATCTTCCCAACCAAAAGGTTCAGATAAAATTTCATAGCAAGAGGAAGGTGTCAGTTGCCGGGAAAAAAAGAGAAGCTTATTTTTTAGTGGGTAAAGGAGCCAGGAGGTTTAACCTCTGGCTTTCGCTGGATGAAAAAATTCCTTTAAGGCTTGATTTTCTTTCCTGGATAGGCAAAGTCATCATCAGGAGAGAAAACTTAGAAGATAAATAGTTAATGTAACAAGGATATTTTCAACTATGAAAACAATAGATAAAACCGCGATTGTCGATAAAAATGCCTGTATTGAAGAAGGTGTTACAATCGGCCCTTATGCTCTGGTAGAGAAAGATGTGCATTTGGCTAAAGGGGTATCAATCGGCCCTTATGCTCATATTAAAGGAAAAACCTATCTGGGGGAATCTACTTCTGTGGGTACGGGAGCGGTTGTGGGGGAAGTTCCTCAAATGCTGGGAATGCGCCAGACAGAAGGAAAACTTTACGTTGGGAAAAACAATATTATTCGCGAATATGTGACAATACATACAGCGACTAAGGCCAATTGTTCGACCACTATTGGGAATAATAATTTTTTAATGGGATTTTCCCACATTGCTCATGATTGCAGATTGGCAGATAATATTGTGGTTTGTAACGGAAGCTTGTTAGCCGGCTGTGTGGAAGTGGGGGAAGGCGCTTTTATTTCTGGCTGTGTGGTCGTCCATCAGTTTGCAAGAATCGGGAAGTTGGCTATGATCGGAGGGTTAAGCCGGGTCAACCAGGATGTTGCTCCTTTTATGATGGTGGTAGGAGATTCCCGGGTTTGGGGCATAAATTTAGTGGGTTTAAGACGGGCCTCTTTTGCCAGGGATGAGATAAAAAAAATTAAGCAAGCCTATAGGCTGCTTTATAGAAAAGGTTTGCCTCTTAAAGAAGCTTTGTCTCAGTTGGAACCCATTGATTCAAAAAATGTAAAAGAGATATCTCTTTTTATCCTTTCTTCGAAAAGAGGGATATCCGGGCCTAAGAAAAGCAGCTTATGGGATAAGCTTTTTTTAGATTATCCTTATTTTGTCCGTTCAAAGATCCTTACCTATGACCGTTTCTTGAAAATAAGAAAAAACGCATAACCATCGACGATGATTTATCCGGAAGCAATCCTTATGCAACAAAAGTGTTGTCAATCCTTCGATAATACTCAGGATTGACCCTGAGCGAAGCCGAATGGGTCAACGGAAATGTTGCATAAGGGCTATGGCTTTTTTAGAAAATTCTTGCAAGGTTAACCTATTTGTAATAAACTCTCTTTAAGATATAATTAGGCATCAAATACGAAGTTCGAAACAAATCCAACATATAAGTTTTGAATAGATATCAGAAAATACGATGAAACAGATAATAATAGTCCCGGATGGAGCAGCGGATAAGCCGATAGAGGAGTTGGGAGGAAAAACTCCGCTTGAAGCCGCCGAGACTCCAAATATTGATTCATTAGCCAAAAAAGGGATATTAGGCAGGG
Source organism: Candidatus Omnitrophota bacterium (assembly GCA_021735445.1). Lineage (GTDB taxonomy): Bacteria > Omnitrophota > Gorgyraeia > Duberdicusellales > 4484-171 > PXAH01. The sequence goes on along the minus strand of JAIPHA010000007.1, from coordinate 27,311 downwards.
TAAAAACTGTGCCTAAGGGGTTTATTCCGGCTTCCGATATAGCTAACCTTTCTTTGCTGGGGTATGATCCGGAAAAATATTATTCGGGGCGGGGGCCGCTTGAAGCAGCAAATATTGGAGTTGAATTAGGCGAAAATGATTTAGCTTTCCGCTGTAATTTTGTTACCAATGCCGATGGGAAGTTGTTTGATTATAGCGCCGGCCATATTCGGGATAAAGAAGCAAAGATTTTAATTGATTATCTTAATAAAGAAATAAAAACAAGTGAATTAGAATTCTTTTTTGGGACAAGTTATAGAAATTTAGCTCTTTTTAAAAATAGCAAAAATTTAAAAATTGATAAAACGAAGTGTTTTGCCCCTCATGATATAATCGGCAAAAAAATCAGCAAGTATCTTCCCAGCGGTAAAAATAGCAATATCTTAAAAGAGGTAATGGAAGCTTCATCTGCAATATTGCCTGAACATGAAGTAAATAAGGTAAGGATAGATTTAGGCGAGAATCCCGCTAATATGGTTTGGCTCTGGAGTGGAGGCCCAAAAGCGAACATGCCTCTGTTTAAAGATTTATTCGGCCTAGACGGAGCGGTGATTTCTGCGGTTGATTTGATTAAAGGGATAGGAAAGATAATTGGGTTAGACGTTTTAGAGGTAGAAGGGGCAAACGGTTACTATGATACAAATTATGCCGGCAAAGCCCAAGCCGCTATTGATGCGCTTAAAGATTTGGATTTTGTATTCGTCCATATTGAAGCTACTGACGAAGCCGGCCATAATCAGGACCTGCGTATGAAAATTGCTTGTCTTGAACGGATAGATAAACTGGTTGTAGGCAAAATTATCAAGGCCTTAGAGGGCCAGGAATATAAAATATTGATTACCCCAGACCATCCTACTCCTTTATCTTCCCGAACCCACACCAGCGAACCGGTTCCTTTTTTGCTTTCCGGGAGTAATTTTAGCCAAGGTGATTTTTCTTCTTATTCAGAAAAGTCTGCCCAGGAAAGCTCGCTTTATTTTGATAAAGGGACAGAATTAATTAGGTATTTTTTATCAAATTAATAATTTATGAGCGCTGTTATTTTCTTTTTGGTTTTATTGGTTTTGCTAGGAGGCTATTTTATCTATGGCCGGCTGGTAAGCAATGTTTTAGGAATCGATTACCAGCGTAAAACTCCCGCTTTTAGCAAAAAAGACGGCCTTGATTATATACCGGCAAAGAATTGGCTGGTTCTTTTTGGGCATCATTTCGCTTCAATCGCCGGAGCCGGGCCGATAGTTGGCCCTGTTTTTGCCTATATTTATTGGGGTTGGATCGGGGTATTAATCTGGATTGTTTTTGGTTCGATATTTCTGGGGGCAGTTCATGATTTTGTTTCATTGTTTATATCGGTGCGCGAAGACGGCTTGAGCATAGGGAGGATTTCTCAAAAATATATTTCCCGGCCGGCTGGCATTGTTTTTCTTATTTTTTTATGGTGCGCTTTGATTTTGGTAATTGCCGTTTTTGCTAATGCTTCGGCAAAAAGTTTTGTAAACGAGCCGGAGGTGGTTTTACCGTCGTTGGGCATTATCCCGATTGCAATGTTAATCGGTTTTTTTATCTACCGGCTTAAAAAAAGCGTTGTCTTATCGACTTTTTTTGGGTTAGCCTGTTTATCGGCTTTGATTTATCTGGGAGCTAAGGTAGCGATAATCTTGCCGGTTGCGGATCCTTATTTGATTTGGGTATTGATTCTTTTTATCTATGCTTTTTTTGCGTCAATTATACCGGTAGATATTTTATTGCAGCCCCGGGATTATATTTCCAGTTTTCTTCTTTTATTTGGACTGGCTATTTCTTTTCTGGGAATTTTTGCGAAACCTTTGCCGGTAGGGACAGCTCAATTTTTTAAATTTAACTCTGAAATCGGGCCGATGTTTCCTTTGATGTTTATAACTGTAGCCTGTGGCGCGATATCCGGTTTCCATTCATTGGTCGCAAGCGGGACCAGCTCGAAACAACTGCCTAATGAAGCCGATGCAAAAAAGATAGGCTATGGGTCAATGATTGTTGAAGCTGTTTTGTCGGCTGTTGCTTTATTTTGTGTAGCCTTTGGTTTAAAAAATATACCTGTTACCAGGAATCCGGTTGAGATTTTTGCCCAAGGTTTTGGCCAGATAGTTTTTTTTCTCGGTGATTACGCAAAGTTTATAGCTTTAGTTATCCTTAACGCATTTATCTTAACTACTTTGGATACGGCAACCCGGATTACCCGTTTTTTGACTCAGGAGCTTTTCAATGTAGATAACAAATATTTGGCTACATTGTTGGTGATTGTTGTCGCCGGGGCTTTTTGTTTAAGTGGAACCTTTGAAACCCTTTGGCCGATGTTTGGCGCCTCGAATCAGCTGGTAGCCGGGTTAGCTTTAGTTGTGGCAACTGCTTATTTAATTGATAAGAAAAAAAATTATAAAATAACTTTATTTCCTGCTCTAATTATGTTTATAATAACTATTACCGCTTTAGCTCTGATGCTAAGGGATTTTTTTCAGGCAGGAAATTATTTGAATTTAGCTTTAACAGTCGTTTTGATCTTTTTAGGGGTATTCATTCTGGTTGAATTTGTAAGGACTAGTTTGATAAAAAAGAGGATAAGATAGAATAAAAATATTTAGGAGAGAGATGGGTTTAAAAAAAGTAAATAAAAGTTTAGTTGTTCAAAAATACGGCGGCAGTTCGGTGGCCGATCAAGAAGCTATCGAAAAAGTTGCAGAAAAGGTTATATCTTCTGCCCGTTCGGGCCAAAAAGTTGTGGTTGTGGTTTCTGCTATGGGTAAAAGTACAGATGAATTAATCAAACTGGCTAAGGAAATAAATCCCGAACCTTCAGAAAGAGAGATGGATATGTTAGTGTCCACCGGGGAGCAGGTTAGCTCTTCCCTTTTAGCTATGGCAATTCATAAAAGAGGCTTTGACGCGCTTTCTTTTACCGGCCCGCAGGTTGGGATTATTACCGATACCTATCATACCCAAGCTAAGATTTTAAAAATCGAGACCGATAGAATTAAAAAACAATTAGAAAAAGGGAAAATTATTATTGTAGCCGGCTTTCAAGGAGTAAGCACCGCTTTAGAGATTACTACTTTAGGCAGAGGAGGGTCGGATTTAAGCGCGGTTGCTTTAGCAGTTTCTTTGAATGCGCAGCTCTGTGAAATATATACAGATGTAGAGGGGATTTATACTACAGATCCAAGAAAAGTCAAATCTGCCAGGAAGCTTCCCTTTATTGCCTTTGATGAGATGCTGGAGTTAGCCTCATCAGGAGCTCAGGTGATGCATACCAGGGCCATCGAGGTCGCAAAAAAATTCAATCTAAAGCTGCATGTAAGAAGTAGTTTTTCTAAAAAGGAGGGGACTATAATTATGGAAAAACCGCCACTTATCGAAGAAGTTATTGTCAGAGGGGTGACCTTGGCAGAAGATGAAGCAAAGGTTACTCTCTGTGATGTTCCGGATAGGCCCGGGATTGCGGCTTTTGTTTTTGACCAACTGGCCCAATCCGGTATAAATATTGATATGATTGTCCAGAATGTCAGCCGCAGAAAAATGACCGATATTTCTTTTACCGTTGACGAAAATAAATTAAAAAAAACCATCAGTAAAACTAAGGAAATTTCAGAAAATATAGGAGCGGGCCGGGTTATAAGTAATAAAAATATCGCCAAAATTTCTGTAGTCGGGATAGGAATGAGGAGCCATTCCGGAGTTGCGGCCAGATGTTTTTCGGTCTTAGCTAAAAACAAAATCAATATCGATATGATTTCTACTTCAGAAATAAGCATCTCTTGCTTGGTTAAAAAAGAATCCGGTAAAAAAGCCTTAAGGATACTCCATAAAGAATTTAAGTTGGATAAGAAAAAAAAGAGAGGGAAAAGATGAGAAAAATATCTATTTATGATACTACCTTACGGGATGGTTCTCAAACTGAAGGGATATCTTTATCTTTAGAGGATAAAATCGCAATTGCCAAAAGATTGGATAATTTCGGAGTAGATTTTATCGAAGGCGGCTGGCCTTATTCAAATCCAAAGGATACCGATTTATTTGCATATTTTGCTAAACATAAATTAAAAAAATCTAAGATAGTCCCTTTTGGTTCTACTGCTCATCCGGCAAAACCTCCCAGCAAAGATAAAAATCTTATCAGTTTAATTAAAGCCGATACAGAGTATGTGACTATTTTTGGAAAAACCTGGGACCTTCACGTAAAAGAAGTGTTAAGAATCAGCCTTTCTCAAAATATTAACTTAATTAGTAAAAGCATCGAATTTTTAAAAAAGAGGAAGAAAAAAGTTTTTTATGATGCCGAGCATTTTTTTGACGGCTATAAAAATAATCCTGAATATGCGCTTAAGACCGTTAAAGCTGCTCATCAAGCAGGGGCGGATTTAATTATTTTTTGTGATACCAATGGGGGGTCTTTGCCTTGGGAAGTTGAGGCGATTAGCGGGGAAGTAAAAAAAAGGTTGGGTTTAAGAAATTACGGAATCCATTGCCATAATGACTTGGAGATGGCCGCGGCTAATTCCCTAATCGGGGTCAAACAAGGCTGCAGCCAAATTCAGGGGACGGTTAATGGTTATGGCGAAAGATGCGGTAATGCTAATCTAATCACGGTTATTCCGATTTTAGCGAAAAAAATGGGAGAAAAACTCGGTTGTTCGGCTCAACTCAGCGATCTTACCCATCTTTCTTATTATGTGAGTGAAATTTGCAATATGGTCCACAGGGATAATTATCCTTTTGTGGGGAAAAGCGCTTTTGCTCATAAAGGAGGCATCCATATTGATGCGGTGATTAAAAATCCTTTAGCTTACGAGCAGATAAAACCCGAATTGGTAGGCAATAAACGTAGATTTATTGTGTCAGAGCTGGCGGGAAAATCTACCTTGGTGACCAAAGCTAAAGAGTTGGAATTTGACTTGGATAAAAAATCAAAAAAAGCAAAAGAAATCCATCAATTAGTTCAGCGCCTTGAAAAAGAAGGTTATCAATTTGAGGCGGCCGAAGGCTCTTTTAAGCTCTTGTTGCAAAAGAAACTTAAAAAGGTAAAGAAGTTTTTTACGCTTTTAGGGTTTAAAGTAATGATTGAAAAACGCCAGGATAATCAATTAATTTCTGAGGCAACTATTAAATTAAAAATCGATAACCACCTTGAACATACCGCAGCCGAAGGGGATGGGCCGGTTAATGCTTTGGATAAGGCCTTGAGGAAAGCTTTAATTGGTTTTTACCCAGTACTTTCTGAAATGCATCTTACTGATTTTAAGGTAAGGGTTCTTGATGCAAAAAGAGGCACAGCAGCAAAGGTAAGGGTATTAATCCAATCTCAAGATAGTCAAGAAAAATGGACAACTATCGGGGTGTCGGAAAATATAATCGAAGCTTCTTGGCAGGCTTTAGTTGATTCAGTTGAATACAAGCTTTTAAAATCACGAAAATAATTCTGAAATCATTGATTTAATTATTGTCATATCGAGAGTCAATGATATAATCTTTAGGATATAAAAAAAAGGAAAGGATATATTTATGGCTAAAAAATTAAAAGGATCAGAAATTCTAATCGAGAGTTTAAAAAAAGAAGGCGTCGATACCATCTTTGGTTATCCGGGAGGTTCGGTTATTCCTTTCTTTGATAGCCTCTATGGAGAATCGATTAACTTTTATTTAACCAGGCATGAACAGGGCGCGGTTCATATGGCAGACGGATATGCCCGTTCAACCGGTAAAGTCGGGGTTTGTGTGGCAACGTCCGGACCGGGCGCTACTAACTTTACAACAGGCATTGCCACAGCTTATATGGACTCGATTCCTCTGGTTGCGATAACCGGCCAAGTTAAAACCTCTTTGATTGGAAATGATGCTTTTCAAGAGGCTGATGTAACCGGGATTACCCGTTCAATCTCAAAACATAACTATTTAGTAAAAGATGTAAAGGATTTAACTCAAACCATAAAAGAGGCTTTTTACCTGGCTTCAACCGGAAGGCCGGGGCCGGTTGTGATAGACCTTCCCGTGGATATCCAAATGCAGGAAACAGAGTTTGACTACCCCCAACAGATAAGTTTGCGTAGTTATAACCCGACCCTTTTTGGCCATCCCGGCCAGATAAAAAAGGCTTTAAAAACTATATATAAAGCAAAAAAACCGGTTATTATATCCGGAGGCGGGGTAATTACGTCTTGCGCCGATAAAGAAACTTTTAATTTTGCTAAAAAGATTAAAGCGCCGGTTGCGGCTACTCTTATGGGGTTGGGCGGTTTTCCGGCTAAAGAAGAATTATTTTTAGGGATGCCGGGAATGCATGGAACTGTGTATGCAAACATGGCGATTACCGAAGCTGATCTTTTAATCTCGATAGGCTGCCGTTTTGACGACAGGATTACCGGTAAAGTTAAGGGATTTGCTCCGGAGGCAAAAATCATCCATATCGACATAGACCCTACTTCGATTAGTAAAAATATAAAAGTTGATGTGCCGATCGTAGGCGATGCTAAAAATGTGTTAGGGCAGTTAACTCAGGAAATAGACCAAAACAAACTGCCAAAAATTTCTTCCTGGCATAAAAAGATAAAGGGATGGCAAAATAAGTATCCTTTAACTTATGATAAAGGCAAAAAAGACCGAATTATGCCTCAGTATATAATTGAAGAAATTTGCCGGCAAACCAAAGGTAAAGCAATAATCGCCACAGAAGTTGGGCAAAATCAGATGTGGGCCGCTCAATTTTATAAATTTAACCAACCGCATCATTTTCTTTCAAGCGGCGGCTTGGGAACTATGGGGTATGGCTTTCCGGCTGCGATTGGCGCAAAGGTCGCTAATCCTAAAAAAGAAGTTGTGGTTATTGCCGGAGACGGTTCTTTTCAGATGAATATTCAGGAATTAGCTACTTTGACTACCTATGGGATAGCGGTCAAAGTAGTCATCTTAAATAATAATTGTTTAGGAATGGTGCGGCAATGGCAGGAGATTTTTTATCAACGCAGGTATTCTGCGACTCCTCTGAAAAATCCTGATTTTGTTAAAGTAGCCCAAGGCTATGGGGTTAAAGGAATAAGGGTTAAAAAGAAGACATCAGTTAAAAAAGCTATAAAAGAAATTCTTGAATCCAAGGAATCGGTTGTAGCTGATTTTTGGATTGAGGAAGAAGAAAATGTATTTCCCATGGTTCCAGCTGGTGAAGCTATTAACCGAATGATCGGAGGCATGGCTTAAATGCGGCATACAATACAGGCATTGGTAGAAAATAAGTTTGGTGTTTTAGCCAGAGTTGCTTCTTTATTTAGCGCGCGCGGCTACAATATCTCATCTTTAGCGGTAGGTGAAACTCAGGACCCGGCTATATCTTGCATGACAATTTTAGTTAACGCCGAAGATGAGAGGATTTTGGAGCAGATAAAAAAACAACTCTATAAATTAATCGATGTAATAAAAGTTATCGATTTTACCCGGCGTGAATATATAGACAGAGAGTTGATGCTTATAAAGCTAGTAAAAGGTAAGAATCAAAAAGATTTAAAAAAGGTGGAAGCAAATAAATCGGTAAGAGTTATTGAAGATAAAAAAGATTACAAAATTATCGAAATTTGCGCAGATAAAGAGGAGATAGGAGATATTTTTAAGATTTTAAATAAATTTGAGATTAAAGAGTTGGTAAGGACCGGCAAAATTGCAATGGCTAAATAAGGGAATATACGGTAGAGGTTAGAAAATAGAAGAGGAGGAAAATTGATGGCAAAAGTATATTACGAAAAAGATTTAAAAACTAATTCATTAACAAAAAAGAGGGTGGCGGTTATCGGCTATGGAGCTCAAGGAAGAGCCCAAGCTTTAAATTTAAGGGATTCAAAGGTTAAAGTAGTGGTAGCAGAGCTTAAAGGTACTGATAACTATCAACAAGCTAAAAAAGATGGGTTTGACCCGCTGGATGCGGCTGAAGCCGCAAAAAAGGCAGATATTATCCATATCCTTACTCCGGATACGCTGCAAGCAAAAGTTTATAAAGAGCAGATTGAACCTAACTTAAAAAAAGGCAACGCTTTAGGCTTTTCCCACGGTTTTAACATTCATTTTCATCAAATAGTTCCTCCGGCGGGAATAGACGTATACATGGTAGCGCCGAAAGGCCCGGGGACATTAGTGAGAGAAATGTATGAGGCAAACCAGGGTGTACCTTGTCTAATTGCGGTTTATCAAGATGCTAGCAAAGGAGCCAAAAAGATAGCTCTTTCTTATGCCAAAGCGATTGGCGGAATGAAAGCCGGTGTGTTGGAAACTACATTTTCCGAAGAAACGGAAACCGATTTATTTGGAGAACAAGTTGTTTTATGCGGAGGAGTTACTAAGTTAATTCAAAAAGGTTTTGAAACTTTGGTTGAAGCAGGCTACCAGCCGGAAATTGCTTATTTCGAATGTTTGCATGAACTAAAGTTGATTACTGATTTGGTTTACAAACAGGGTATCGGCGGAATGAGAAAAGTTGTTTCCGATACCGCCGAATACGGTGATCTTACCCGCGGCCGCCGGGTTATCAATGATAAAGTAAAGGATGAGATGAAAAAAATACTGGGTGAGATTCAGTCAGGAGAATTTTCCCGGGAATGGATTTTGGAGAATCAGGCTAAACGGCCGGTTTATAAAGCTTTAAAGAAAAAAGAGGAAGAACATTTAATAGAAAAAATAGGGAAAAAATTAAGAAAAATGATGCCCTGGATAAAATAGTCACAAGTCACAAGTCATAGGTCATAGGTTTAAAGTCAATAAGAAGATAAAATGCCTAAAAAAAAAGAGAAAATATTTATATTTGACACAACTCTGCGGGACGGAGAACAGGCTCCTGGAGCATCCTTAACTTCTATCCAAAAACTAGAAATTGCTTATCAGCTGGAAAGATTAGGAGTGGATGTAATCGAAGCCGGTTTTCCGGTTGCCAGCCCCGATGATTTTAAGGCAGTAAGCAGTGTATCGGCCCAAATAAAAAAAAGTTCTGTTTGCGGTTTAGCCAGATGCACAAAGAAGGATATAGAAGCAGCTGCAAAAGCATTAAAAAAGGCTAAAAAACCCCGGATTCATATTTTTCTTGCCACTTCCGGAATTCATTTAAAATATAAGTTTAAAAAAGCAGAAGAAGAAATACTGGCATTAACTAAAAAGTATACTAGACTTGCCCGGAAACATTGCGATGATATTGAATTTTCGCCGGAAGACGCAACCCGCAGTTCCAAAGATTTTCTCTACCGGGTTATTGAAGCTGCTATCAGCTGCGGCGCTAAAACTATTAACATTCCCGATACAGTAGGCTATAGCTATCCTCAAGAAATAACTTCTTTAATCTCGGATATAAAAAATAATGTTTCCAATATTAATAAAGCTATAATTTCTATTCATTGCCATGATGACCTGGGGATGGCTACAGCTAATTCTCTAGCAGCGCTTTCAGCCGGAGCAAAACAAGCGCATTGTACTATAAACGGAATTGGTGAACGGGCCGGGAATGCGTCTTTGGAAGAAGTGGTGATGGCAATAAAGACAAGAAAAGATGTATTCTCCGGGTTTAAATTAGGTATTAATTCTAAAGAGATATCGAGAAGTTCACGCCTGGTAAGCAATCTTACCGGATTTACCATAGCTCCCAATAAATCGATTGTAGGCCGAAACGCCTTCGCCCATGAAGCCGGGATTCATCAGGACGCGGTTTTAAAAAAAAGAAGCACCTATGAGATAATGGACCCTAAAGATGTCGGTTTAGACAAGAGCCAGCTTGTTTTAGGAAAACATTCCGGCCGCCATGCTTTGGCTAAGAGGCTTAAAAAATTAGGTTTTAGGTTTGATAAAAAGAAAAATGATTTACTCTTTAAAAAATTTAAAAATTTAGCCGATAAAAAGAAAGAAATTTTTGATGATGATTTAATAGCTTTGGCTGAAGAAGAAACTAAACCGAGGAAGCAGGCCTATAAGCTGGTTTCTGTAGGATTCAGTACCGGCACAGACATTTCTCCTCAAGCTTCGATAAAGATCAAACATAAAAGAAAGGTGTTGCAGGCGAAAGCTTATGGAGATGGCCCGGTGGATTCTTGTTATAAAGCGATCGATAAAATTACCGGCCTTAAAATAAAACTTCTCAATTACAAGCTTGATGCAATAACCCGGGGCAAAGATGCTCAAGGCAGGGCCAAGGTAGAGGTAGAGATTAAAGGAAAGCTGATAGTCGGCCGAGGCGCAAGCACGGATATTTTGGAGGCTTCGGTAAAAGCTTACCTTGATGCAGTTAACCGGATTGTATGAGATATATAGGCAGTATAATTTTTTTAGCTTTTATCGCTTTGCTGGTATTTGGAGCTATTGAATTTAAAGAAACTTCTTCTTATTACAATTATAGGGCCAAAGCAGAAAATTTTATCCAATACATAAAAGAGTGGTTTAAGGTTAAAAAACATAATGCCGAATTAACCTATGACCTCCCTTCAGCGGCGGGCAGAGGCCCTGCTCAGAGCCAAAATGCTTCTTCTGTGAGGAAACCGCCTTTATCCTTGATGCTTGTGAGGACGAAGCTAGAGAATTTTTTCCCGGATAATTTCGTAAAAGAGCTTGATCAGCAAGATTGGAACAATATTTTCCGTTTAATCTATGAGCCGGTTTCTGAACAACAAGGCAATTTTGAGGTTAAAAGATACCTAAGCCAAGATGAGATAGAGCAAGAGTTAATTTATCAGTATCGCTTTCCCTTTGCCCGTTTCCAGAGGCAGCATTGGGATTATTTTTGGAATGTAGTATTACGCAATGGATAGCAAAAATATAGTAAAATGCGGCTTGATTGGGTATCCGATAAAGCATTCTCTCTCGCCCAAGATGCATAATGCAGCTTTTAGGGAGTTTAATTTACCCTACCGTTACTGCCTTTATCCTTTGAAAATCGATGAGTTTAATAATTTTAACGGTTTTTTAGACAAAGAAAAAATTAAAGGGTTAAATGTTACCGTTCCCTATAAAGAAAAAATATTAACTTATTTAGATAGTAAATCAGATAGCGCCGCCGCTATTGGCGCAGTTAATACCATTGTAAAAAAAGATAAAAAGATAAAAGGGTTTAACACTGATTTTTTAGGTTTTTCAAAACATCTTAAGGAGATAACCAGTCTCTCTGGGCTTAGAGTCGCTTTGTTGGGAGCCGGTGGCGCGGCCAAAGCCGTGGTTTATTCTTTAATTAAAGAAAAAGTTGCAGCTATTTCCTTATTCGATATTGATCTTGAGAAAGGCAAAGGCCTGGTTTGTAAGTCTAAAAAATGGGCAGAAGCCTGCAAGAGCGATATAGCGATTAATCAAGTTGAGAATAGAGAAGAGTTGGATATCTTGAACAAAGATTTATTGATAAATGCTACGCCGGTTGGATTAAAAAAAGATGACCCTTTATTAGTTGATAAAAATTTTCTCCATAAAGATTTAATTGTCTATGACCTTATCTACAATCCCGCCAGGACTAAGCTGTTAGCAGCGGCGGAGGAAAAAGGGTTAAGGTTTTCTAATGGCTTAGGAATGCTCATCTATCAGGGCGCAGAGTCTTTTCTTCATTTTAGCGAAGTTAATCTCGAAGTAGATAGGGTCGCGGCTGTAATGAAAAAATCTTTAACTAACAGAGGTGATTAATGCTGGATTTAGCAATTGTATTTGTTGTCGGATTATCTGTTGGCAGTTTTTTAAATGTGTGCATTGCGAGGCTGCCTGAAAATAAGTCTATAGTCAAACCTTCTTCCTTTTGCCCCCATTGCAAGAAAGCCATTAATTGGTATGACAATATTCCGGTTTTGAGTTATTTATTTTTAATGGGAAAATGCCGGTTTTGCAAAAAAAGAATATCGATTGTTTATCCGGCTGTAGAATTAATTACCGCTTTTGTTCTTTTGTTTCTTTATAATCAATTCGGGCTTAGCCTGGATTTATTTAAATATGGCATATTGTTTATTTTATTGATAGTTGTTTCTTTTATCGATATAAAATATCATGCTATACCCGCCTATTTATGTATTCTGGGTATTTCTCTAGCTGTATTTTTGTCATTAATTTCTACAATAAAAGCAATCAAGCAAGGCGGGGTAGATTTAGGTTTGCTGCCTGTTGTTATTACTGTTAAAAATTTGATTTTCGGCTTAGGTTTTGCCTATCTTTTTAAACTTTTTGGTGATTTTTTTATGGGTATTTACCTGGGTTTTCAGAAGAAAGATTCTATTGAAGGAGAGACTGAATCGTTGGGTTTAGGAGATGTAGATTTTATGGGAATGATTGGCGCTTTTTTAGGGGTAAAAGCGGTGATATTAGTTTTTTTTCTGGCGCCCTTTGTTGCTTTGGCTTATACCGTCTTTGCTCTTATCTTTAAAAAGTCCCATCTGATTCCTTATCTGCCTTATTTATCAATTGCAACTTTTATTGTTTTTGTTTGGGGTAATAATATTTGGAACTTTATCTTATAAAGCAAAAGGAGAAAAAATGAGATTTATAACCGCAGGTGAATCCCATGGCAAAGCTTTGACGGTTATTTTAGAAGGTTTTCCCAAGGGGGTAAAGATTGTTGACTCGGCTATTAACTCTGAGTTGGAAAAAAGAATGTTGGGCCCAGGCAGGGGCAAACGGATGCAGATTGAAAAAGACAAGGTAGAGATTTTATCCGGCCTACGGAATAAAATTACGCTTGGTTCGCCGATAGCAATGATGGTTAAAAATAATGACGCAAAAATTAATCCTCAAGGCAAAGATAGCCTGGTAGAAAAAAATGTGGCCAGGCCGGCCCATGCGGATTTAGCAGGATCTTTAAAGTATGGCGAAAAAGATATCAACAATATTTTAGAGAGAGCTTCGGCCCGGGAAACCGCCGCTCGGGTTTGTGTGGGCGCGGTATGCAAGCAATTCCTCGGGTTATTTAAAACAGAGGTCGCAAGTTACATCCGGCAAATCGGAGATTACAAAAGCAACAAGGCCGCTAAAAATATAAGCTCCATTCTGGCTAAAACTAGAAGGTCGCAAATGAAAGTGATAGATAAAAAAGATGAGCGGGAAATGATTCAGCGAATCAACCAGGCAAGGCAGAATAAGGATAGCTTAGGGGGCGTGATTGAGGTTTGGGTTGAAGCGGTACCGCCGGGTTTGGGCAGTTTTATGCATTTCGACAGAAAGCTCGATGCTAAAATAGCCGGTTATTTAATGAGCATCCCCGCTGTTAAAGGCGTAGAAATCGGGGCAGGTTTTGATTATGCAAAGAAAAAAGGCTCTGAATCTCATGACGCTATTTATTATGCAAAGGATAAAGGTTATTATCATAAAACCAACAATTCCGGCGGTATAGAGGCGGGAATTTCAAATGGCGAACCGATAGTTGTCCGTATTGCCATGAAACCGATAGCAACTTTGGAGAAACCATTGGATTCAGTGGACCTTAAAACTAAAAAAAAGAAAAAGGCTTCTGTTATTCGCTCCGACACCGCGGCAGTAGCAGCTTGTTCTGTGGTAGCTGAGAGCATGTGCGCGATAGCGATAACCGAAGGCTATCTTGATAAGTTCGGCAGTGACTCTTTAGGCCAGATTAGCAGTAATTATAAAACCTATATGAGAAGTATAAAAAAATAATAAACAGTAGAGGAGGAGGATTTAGATGTTTGATTTCAATAAACTCGGCGATATGACTAAAATGGCCGGCCAGGCGAAGAAATTACAGGCAAAGCAGGAAGAGTTTCAAAGTAAACAACTTAGAGAACTTAAGGAAATATCGGTAAAATTAGATAAAATAATTCGTTTGTTAGAAAAATAAAATAAAAAAAGTAAACGTTTACTTGCATATTTTTTTAAAATATGTTATAGTCTTTTCGAACCTGGAATTGTTGTTGGGAGGCGACAATACCGGGTTTTTTTATTTTATGGGCCAGTCAATCATTGGGAGGATATATTGGTTTCTGATAAAAGAAGATATCCAAGGCATCGGGTGGCTTTCCCGATTGAACATCAAAGAACAGGGGTTTGCGAATATTCTTATACCGTAACTAAAGATTTAAGCTTAGGCGGTGTAAAAATTTTAAGCGATAAATTTGTTCCTAAGGGCAGAAGCTTGAGAGTAAAGTTGAACTTAGTTAAAAAAGTTTTTAATTTTAAGACCGAAGTAGCATGGTGCAGTAAAGCAAGATTTTCCGACAGGTATTACCTAGGCTGTAAATTTACCGAAGTGCCCCAGGACTATGATAGCCATTACCGCAAATTTTTAACCGGCATCAACCAATAATACACCCAAATGAAAAATTTCGAAAACAAAAGGAGCTGCACTAGGTTTAAAGCGCCTTTTTGTTTTGATTGCAGATACCCTGGTTCTCGGGAAATTTTAGCCGGCGCTTTAGGTGATATTAGTTTTAAAGGCGCCTGCCTTTTGATTGACAGCCAGACGGATTTTTCTATCGAAGAAGCTCTATCCTTATCATTAATATTTCCCGAAGACACCTTAGACATCAAAGCTAAGGTAGTTTGGCAAAAAAAAGCAGGGGACAAAAGCAAAGTCGGGGTATCATTCCTTAACCTGTCCGATTCCTTCAAAGACAATATCTATGATTCTGTATTCAAGCACCACCGCAGCGAAATAACCAGCAAATGGTGGGACTTCTAACCAACCTAAAAGGGGTCAGGTCTTAAACTTGTAACTTAACTTTAGCAAAAAAAGCAGCCAACGAATTAATCGCTTTTGGATTTGAAACTGAATTATCTTGCGAATTAAATGATTTTTGAAATTTACACTATCTTTAAACAATGGTATAATTAATTAAAGAGTAAAAGGATAATTTATGAAAATAATAAAGGCCATTGTCTTAGCAGTAGTTTTATTTTCGATACCTTTGAACTTGAGAGCTGAGGAAGAACAAGCACCACCGGGTATGGAAATTATTAAAATTGGTAATGTCAATTATATAGTCCCGGAGGGGACAAAGGTGCGCAAGCAAGAAGGCGGTATAATCAAGTTAGAAGGCCGCCTAGAATATGTAGCAAGAAGGTTTAGCGAGATGGAAGAAAAGATTGCCCAAATCGAAAAAGAAAACGAAACGCTTAAAGAAAAATTAAAAAATATAGAAGAGTCGATTAGCAAGGAAAAGAAAACGGATAAAACTGATAAGGATGGCTAAAAAGATATTAATAATTGATGATGAAAAAGATTTTTGTTGGTTTGTGAAATCAAATCTGGAAGTCAATGGAGAATTCCAGATAATGACTTCTAACAGCGGCAAAGACGGGTTAAACAAAGCAAAAAAAGAAATTCCCGACCTAATCCTTTTAGATATTTTAATTCCCGACATGGAAGGCCCGGCAGTTGCCGAACAGCTAGCCAATTGCCGCAACACAAGAGATATACCCATAATTTTTCTTACCGCTATTATCCGGGAAGAGGAAGCAGAAAGTTCTATAGCGGGAAGGCAGTTTATAGCTAAACCGGTTGAAACGGAAAAGCTGAGAGACGCTATAAGAGCAGCAATTTTTTGAAATACTTTCTAAAAAATTTCAAATCGCACTTCTATTTCCCTTTCATTTTTTATCTTGAATATAAATTATTAGTTGGATTGATTTGTTAAATATTTATGTGTATAATAAACATAAATAGTATTTCAGATTAATAAAAAGGAGGCTGTATGGAAGATTCTTTAAAAAAATTAAATGATTTAATAGGAAATATTGAAAAAGTTATTATCGGCAAAATTGATAATATAAAATACTTGATAGTTGGTTTGCTGACTAATGGGCACATTCTTATGGAAGATGTCCCTGGGGTAGGGAAAACGATGCTTTCTTTAAGTTTAGCTAAATCAATCGGAGCCGGATTTACCAGGATACAGTTTACTCCCGATTTATTACCCAGTGACGTTACCGGAGGCCATATCTATAACCCCAAAACAGGAGATTTTGATTTAAAAAAAGGGCCGGTATTTACAAATATTTTGTTGGCAGATGAGATCAACAGAACTAACCCCCGGACACAGTCAAGTTTGTTGGAATGTATGCAGGAATACAAGGTGACCTTAGATGGAAAGACTTTTCCTTTATTGAAGCCTTTTATGGTCGTTGCCACTCAAAACCCTATAGAGTTCCAGGGAACTTATCCTTTGCCTGAAGCGCAGATTGACCGGTTTTTGATGAAGGTGAGTATGGGGTATGTGTCCCAGGAAGGAGAGATGGCGGTGCTTAAAGGGCAAAAGTCAGCTCATCCTGTGGATTCGATAGAGCCGGTTTTAACCATTGAAGAAGTTATAATGCTTCAGACTAAAGCGCAAGAGGTAGAAGTGTCTGAAAAGATATTAGCTTATATTGTAAAAATGGTATCGGCTACTCGAAAAAATAAAAATGTAGAAATAGGAGCTTCTCCCAGAGCTTCAATCGCACTTATGAATGCTGCCAGAGCTTGGGCTTTGCTGGAGAACAGAAATTATGTTATTCCTGATGATGTTTATCGTCTTGTTTTCCCGGTTTTAAGGCATCGGCTGGTTTTGAAAGCCAAAGCCTCAGTTTCTGGAGTAACTCCAAAGACGGTTATCACTTCAATTGTAGACGAAACATCTATAAAATAAAAAATTATTTCCTGGATTTAAAAACTCTCCTTTAGTTATTTATGAGTATTGGCCGTAATCTAAAACTGAATATTTCCCCTAAGATTTTCATTTTAATTATCATTGAGATAACCCTTTTTATCCTTAAAGCCAAAACAGCAGTAGAGATTTTTGATTTCTTTTTTGTGTTTGTGTTTGTCCTTTTTCTTTTGGATATTATTTGGTTAGGGATAAATTATTTGGTGTCAAAAAAGGTATCTTTTCGAAGAATTATTCCTGAAAAATTAGTCGAAGAAGATGAACTGAAGGCAAAGATTGTCTTAGACAACAGGAATTTTTTACCCTTTTTCGGTATAGAAGTTAGTGACTATTTATCCTGCGCCGAAAAAGATAAAGAAAGGTTTTTTATCTTTGACTTTGTCAAAGCAAAAAAAAGCTTATCAATAAGCTATGGTTGCGCATGCAATCAAAGGGGTAAATATTCGCTCGGCCCCCTTAAGGTAATCTATGCTAGTTTTTTAGGCTTTTTCCGGATAACTACTGTCTATGGCCTAAAAGAAGTTCTTTATGTCTATCCAAAAACTTTTAGGATTGAGTCGGTACCTCCTTTAACCCGCGGAGTTTTACCCTGGTTTGGCTTGGATACTATATCTGCAAGTGGCGATGAAGATGAATTTTTCGGATTAAGGGAGTATAAAAAAGGAGACCCGTTAAAACGGATTCACTGGTTTTCTACAGCTAAAAAAAGCAAACTGATAGTAAAAGAATTTCAAAGGTGTAATTTTTATCAAGCATCGTTGGTTTTTCTCCTCAACCAGCAAGAAAACTTAGGCAGTGGGAAAAAAAGTATTGCCGAATATATGATAAAAATAGCAGCTTCTTTGAGTAAATATTTTATCGATAAAGACATTTGTGTTGGCCTTTTGTCTCACGCCGGCAGAGTGTGTTCTTTTATGCCCAATAAAGGCCAAGAGTATCTTGAGGAAATGTTTAAGTTCTATGCCGAAGCAGTAGCTGAAAGCCATATTAATATGCAGGAATTTGTTGAGGAATACTATAACCTTATTCCTTCCAATTCTACGCTTTTAGTTCTTGTCACTGAAAAGAATGTAAATGTTCTGGTCGAAATTTTATCGTTGCGTGAAAAAAACATCTCTGTTATTGCGTTGGTTGTCTTATCTTCGACTTTTCGTTCCCCTCCGGAAAAGGAAGAAAATGTCAGGCAGGTAAAGGAAAATATCGAAGCAAGATTAGCGCATATTAATATTAGGTCTTTATTTTTTCAGCGGGATGAACCTTTAGAAAAGGAGTTTATAAAATAATAAATTATGAAAAATAAGATTTTTCTCTGGGAAATTTTATTATATTTTCTGGTTGTAACAACCCTTTATCTTTTTAGTTTTATATTAAGCTCCCTTTATGTTTTTTTGGGAATGATTGCTGTTACGGCTGGTTTTGTTATTTCATTTTTTGTTCAAGATAATAGAAAAATCAGCAAAATAGTTAATTTTGGAATTGGAGCTTGTACTCTAGCGGTTTGTTTCTGGATGGTCCGGTCTATTCTCGGTTCTTCTTTTGTGTTTGAAGATTTAATATTAATATTCAGTGAAGGTATATTTTATTTAATTATTATTTTAAGCTTTAATTATAAATATAAACGGTATTCTTCTTACCTGCAATTTCTTTCCTTGGCAATATTTTTATCAATTCCTTTATTTATCGAGACAGACAATTTAGGGTATATAATTTTGGCTCTATTTTATTTATTCTTATGGATTGTGCTCACCAAAGCAAGCTTGCGCGGCCAAAGAGCAAAAACTGTTTTGTCTTCTGGGATGATATTAACTTCCGGGGCTGTTTTTTTTATTTTGGTTGCGGCTCTGGCTGCTGTTTTGGCAAAACAGGGTTTAATTCCTAAGTTAGATGCTGATAGAGGATACATAGAAACAGTTAAGTTTCCGGCATCAGCGGATAGATTGAGGGCATTGGAGGAAAAGATGTATAAAAAAGGGATGGACGTTAAAATAAAGCCATTGGAAGAAAAGCAGCGATTTTTATCTTCCTTGTCCGCGCTTCTTTTTCCAGAAAAAATTAATGCTGCTGATATGGAAGATTCTTTAAGTAAGATTAATAAGATTTTAGCTAAGGCTAAAAAAGATGCCGATACAAAAGAAGAAGAAAAAGAAATAGATGAGCTTATTTCGATATTTGAAGAATATCCTGAAGTAAAAAGAAAAGTAGAGAATAGAAATTCACGAAACTCCTTTATTAAAAAAACTATAAAAAATCGTTCTGTTTCCTTAAAAGATAAAATCAAATCATTTATAGAGGTAAACAAATTTTCTAAAAGTAAAAATATGGAAGAATTTAGGCAAAAGGCTAGAGAGTTAAAAAAAGGAGTTCCTGATTTTAAAAGCCGTGAGGCTAAAGAGTTGCAGGAAATATTTAGAGATGTTAAAGAGTGGCAAGCTTATTCTATCTATAAGGATATCGGGAAGAGAGTTGAAAAATTTCTTGAGACAGAAGAAACCGCCGGCCAGGAAAGTATGCCTTTTGGCCAGCAGAAGATAAAGATGAAGGAATCTCTTAATCAAATGAAAGAGGAAGTCGATAAGGGAATTTCAGAGTTATTAGATTCTTTGGATAAAAATTTAGCGCAGGAGGCTAAAAAAGACCAGCTTTACCAAAAAGCAGCCCAAATCCAGGATGCTGTAGACAAGGGAATCGAAGAAGTTAATACAAAGATAGACCAAGCCAGAGACAAGCAAGACTTAAAAGAAGTAGGCAAAGATATTGAAGCTAAAACAAATACTATTAAGGAAAAGATAAATGAGGCCAGCAGCCAGGTTAACCAAGATGTTGCTTCAGAAAGCCTAAAAAGCAGCTTAGGCCAAAAGCTAAAGGATATCGAAAACAGCCTCAAGCAAGGTACAGAAAACTTAAAGAACATGGTTAGCTCCGAATCAACTGATAGCTTATTTATGCAGAAGATGAATGCACAGAGAGCCGCTGACCAGTTAAAAAGCCAACTCAAAGATCAAATCGATAAGCTAGAAGACCAGATCACTGACTCTCAACTAGATTGGGCTAAAAAAGACCAGCTTTACCAAAAAGCAGGTAAATTGGAGCAAGTTTTAAAGGAAACGACTGAATCCGTAAAAAACGATATAGAAAAAGCTCAATCCCAATCAGGCCTTAAAAAGGTGAGCCGGAAAGTGAACGAAGAAGGGGAAAAATTAAAGTCTGCCGCCAAGCAGATGGAAAATGAAGTGAATAAAGAGGTTGTCGATAAGGAGTTGAACAGAAAATTACAGGGAAGGACCAAAAAATTAGGCCAAGTTTTAAAGGATGGATTAAATAAACTCAAAGAAACCTTAAAGGGCAAAACCCAGCAGGCGGAAGATGTTTCCGGATTAGCGGATGCTTTCGAAAAGATAAAAGAAACTTCAGAGATTAGCCGGCTAAATGAAATATATAAAAAAGTAAACGAAATTCAAAAAAAGGCTAATAAAAATCAACAAGCATGGAAAGATATAAAAGAGATTGCTGAGAGCAAAGCAGAACTCCTTTTTGCTAAGGCCTCAGAAGAATTATCCGGATCAGAAGAAGGTTCTCATCTGAGCGAATTGGCTAAAGATTACCTTCAGACAATAGTTTCTTCCCAAGATTATAATAATGTTTTAGAATCTGCCGGGAAGCTTAGCGAAATAGTTAAAAGCCATAAAAACCTTGCTGAAAAAATTCATAATTCTCAAGGGTATAAAACCGGCAAGGAAAGATTAGAAACAGTTAAGCAAAATAAAAAAATAAATATAGGACAACAATTAAAAGAAGAAGGTAGTTTTTCTCAAGATAGGCTGAAACAACTAACAGAGTCGTTAGAAAATTCAGGTGCTAATAGCCAAGAGATTAAAGAGAATCTTAAAAAAGTGGAAGAAGAAGTGAAAAAAATGCCGGAGCAAGGGGTGCTTTCTCAAAGCAGTGAAGAAAAAATTTTGTCTGAACTGGAGGATTTTTCGAAGGCGGCGCAAGCAAAGAGTATTTTAGAGAATATGTTTAAAGAGCAAGAAGCACAAAGATACGAAGACGCTAGCGGACAATTAAGTAAAATGCTAGAGAAGCTTGATATCCAGGATGAAGAAAAAGAACAAAAATTACAAGAGATGAAAGCCAGGTTGGCTCAATCTGATTCGTTAGCTGAAATTGAAATGATAAAAAAAGAGATGCAGGAACTAATTAAGCCAAGCGAAAACCAAAGGCATTTAAAAAGGCAAGCTGAAAAGGTAAAAGAGTCCATAGAAGAAATTTCCCGGCAGAGAGAGAAAGCTCTTCGTTCGGAGAAAATAATTTCTTTAATGGAAAATTTAAATACTGTAAAGAACAACATTCAGGAAAAAACAACAGAAGAAAAAATAGAACAAATTATGAAAAAGTTAAAAGAAAACTATCTTAATAATGAAAATATTAGCCAGGAATTAAAGGAAGAGTTGGAAGAGTTAGCTGAAAATATCAGCAATAATTTTTACAATACAGAAGAAGAGCTTCAAAAAGCAGGATTGCCCGGCTGGGATTTTATTGTTTTCCCCAAACAGGTGGTGGTAGCTGAAGATAGCAGGAAACAGTTAAGCAGTCTGGGAATATATCGAGGGAAATTTTTAAAGGATATTACATCTGACGTTTCTTGGAAAGTAGAAGATAACTCTGTGGCTTGGATAAATGAGCAAGGGGTTTTATATGGGATAAGCAAGGGCCGGACTCAAGGCTATGCCGTGTATAACGAGGATAAAAAGACGATTAATATAATAGTAGCGGAACCGCTGGAAAGATGAAAAAAAAGGCAATATTTTTAGTAATCAACATTGTTTTATTTCTAGCCATTTTTACTTTTTACGGGGAAACTCTAGCCCAGGAAAAAATAGTACAAGGTGTGTCTAAAGAGGAAGCGTTGGAGCAGTTTGGCTCGCCTTCAAAAGTTAACGAAAACTATTGGTATTATCAGGGGGATAACCCTTTTTATGTACAATTCTCAAGAACGCCTCAAGTTGGAGGCCTCTTCCTTTTTCCTTATAGCTACGATGTAACTGTAGGGGAGCCTTTTGAAATAAAGGCCTTTCTTTCTTATTCGGATTTTCATACAGAAGAAGTTACTCCACAAGTAAAGTGGGAAGTGTCTGATACCGGGATAGTGGGGAAAAATAGGTATTTCATGCCTTATAATCCGGGCAAGGCTTATATTTTTGCTGAATATAAAGGAATCGAAAGTAACGTTTGTAAGGTAAATATTAAACCTAAAGAAAAATCAAAAGAGGAAGAGGTTAACTACAGGCCTGTAGTTCTTCCTGATAAGCCGGTCGTTACTCAATTTGACAGGCTTACCTTTGTGGCTTTGAGGGGATTCTCCGAAAAGCGTACTTTTTTTATAAGAGATATTTCCCGAGACAAAAAGACTAACTGGTATAGCTATGACCAACAAGAAGGAGAGCAACTTTTAGAGGATAACCAGATAAAATTTCCCGATTTAGGGGAGGTAGAAGTCTATTGTAAATACGAAGGAACAAAAAGCGTTGTTCAGACTGTGAAAGTGAATGAAAGAGTTGATTTTCGCAGTGGCATAAAAAGTATTTCGATTTTACCTTCATTTGCCATTTTAGGCGTCGATCAGGTAGTCCATCTGCGAGGTTTTGCTACTCATTACAATAATCGGATTGAAGATATTACCAGAGATTTATCTTGGAGAGTTTCCGATGAGAGTATTGCTAATTTTAAAAGCAGGCAGTCTTGGCCGGAAAAGGCTCAGCTAATTTTAAAAAAAGAAGGCTTAATTGAAATTGAAGCTGAATTAAGCCCTGGCTTAAAAAGCTCTACTCAGTTGAGAGTGGTAGTCGCTGAGGAAGGTGACTCTCAGCAAGAAGAGATCGAAGATCAGGATCGAGATAAACCAGAGGATACTAAAACTATGGCAGAAGAGATAAAAGATGAAGCAGAAAATTTATCTTCCGACCAGGTAGAATTGATTTCGGTAAAAGCATTCCCTAGTGAAATCGTTGTTTCTTTAGGGGAAAAGAAAAAAGTTGAAGCAGAAGCTTATTATTCTAATCAATACAAAAGAGATGTTTCCGGATTAGTTACCTGGGTAAGCTCAGAGCCCGAGGTTGCTTTGGTAAAGAATAAAGAAGTTATTCCTCAAGCCCAAGGCAGCGCAGAAATCAGGGCGCTTTTTCAGGAGGTTAAAAGTAATGCTATTTTTATCCGGGTCAACCCGCCTAAATTAACTTCAATAGCTTTAGATAAATATAATCTTAAAAAAAGTGTTAACAAAAATTTTAAGGTTAAGGCTACAGGGCATTATGCCGATGAAAGCATAAAAGACATTACTGATTCAGTTCAATGGGATATCAGCAACTCAGAGATAATAAAAGAAAAAGGTAAAGGTTCTTTTGTCACCTTAAAAGAGGGCCAGGTTACTTTAAGCTGCCGGTACAGAGGTGTAGAAAGTTTACCCTTAAAGATAGACGTATTTGTGCCTTTTTGGATTAAAGTATTAAATGTTCTGCTCTATCTTGTAGGTTTTTTTACGGCGGTACTAATGATATTTTATTTTATGATAAAAGCAAAAGTGGCTAAGTTGAAAAAGGCTAAAGCCTCTAATCCGAGAAAATTTATCGATCTTCTTTATGATAACTTTAGAAAAGTTGTGTCGGTATTTGGTGTTGATTATGATTATAGCAATCCGCCCTTGGTGCATGCCCGGCTTATAAATAAAAAATTTAAAACAAAAAACAATTGTTTTAGTGATATAGGCATGAAGTTTTCTAAAGCAGTTTACAGTTCGGAAGAAGTAAGTCCGGAGGAAGCAGAAATCTTTGAGAAAAGGTATAACGAGGGGTTAAGTATTATAAAAAATAGCCTAAAGCATCCCTTTGGCAAAATTGTTAAGCTTTTTTTCCTAAGGTATCCTTTTACGATTTAGAAAAAAAACAGGAGGAGAAATGAAAAACAAGATAGCTGTACAATCTCAGATGTTAACAGTCATTTTGCTCTGCTTATTGTTTATACCCAGCGCTTATTCTTTTTATCTTTCAGAGCAATTTGTCGATAACAGATATGGGTATTCAATAAGATATCCTTCGTCCTGGAATGCGAGTAAACATCGTTCGGGTGTGGTTCTTGCCAACATCAATAGCGGCGATGGTAAAAGCGGTTTACAAATCAGGCTTACTAATTCTAACAGAGGGATAAATGGCTTTATTAATAATTATATCTCTGATTTTACTAATCAAATGCAGGCAACTTTAATAAGTAGAAACCAAACGATGTTTGGATACCGGAGGGGGTATTCGATAACTTTTAGATCCAGGAGGGGCAGCGTTAGTTATTTTTTAAAAACATATATTTTGCCTGTTGAAAATACATCTAAATTTTATATCTTTCAAGCAGGGACGCCATTTGGAATGAAAAACCAAGTTGAACCGGTATTAGATGGCATAGCCGCCTCCTTTAAGATAATCAGATAATTAAGGGGACGTTCCCCTCGTTTATAACCCCTTGCTAACCAATGGCTTATAGACTGGCATTTTTCGCTTATTTTCGGAAAACACTGCTTTATAACTCATTTATTTACAGTGACTTATAACAGAGGGAAACGTCCCCTTCTGTACGAAAATAGGAAGTGCTAAAGGCGAGGAGAGATTGAAATGAAAAAGATTATATTTTCTTTAATGCTTTTAAGCCTATTTACTATTTTTCTAAAAGTAGCAGAGATAGATATACTTAGCAAACCCTCACTCGTTCTAGCACAAACAGAAATGACGCATGATTATACTCCTGATGCAGGTTGGGAGGCTATCGAAGAGGAACAAAGAGTATTTGGTATATTTAAGACAATATATTTTCCGTTTGTATTGTTGTCTAAAATTATAGGAATTACATTTACAGTTATAGTGGGCATAATGGCAATTTTTATCTCTTTGATTGGCATCTTTGTGTTTGAAGGAAATAGTCGGACATTTTTCATATTCTTGCTCATTTATCTTTTAGGGCCTATCATCTTCTTTTTTTATGGGCTTTGGCGCGGTACTCATTGTTAACAGGAGGTTTGTGATGAAAGTTTTAAGGATAGGGACATTATTCTTAACAGTTCTATTTTTAACAGGAGATTTATGTTATAGCCAAAATTCTCAACAGCATTATAATAAGGCCATAGAATATGGTGCTGCTGGCAAATTTGATGCGGCCAAAAAAGAATTTGAAGATATTTTAGAAGATAATTTATATCACAATACAGCAAAAGTTTGGTTAGAGCGAATTAAAGAAACATCAGAAGGAGAACTCGAAAAAGAAGGAGTCGTTCATTTCTTTAAAGGGGCCAATTACTACAATTCTGGAATGTTTAATCAATGTATAGTGGAGTTAAAAGAGACTGTAAGGATTAACCCAAATGACGCTGATGCATATGGGAGTCTTGGTGTAGCTTATCGAGAACTCGGGATGTGGGAGAAAGCTGCGGTAGAATGGAGGAAAGCTATAACTATAGATCCCTATGATATTGATGCACACATTAATCTTGGTTTACATTATGACAAAAAAAGAATGTTTGATGAATCTATTTTAGAATATAAAAAGGCTTTAGAACTTAATCCTGATAATACAGAAGCACTTGTTAATCTTGGAGCAATTTATAATAGCACGGGAATGTTAGATGAAGCTGTGGTTGTATTAGAAAAAGCTGCAACCCTCGACCCTAACGATGCTAAAGCACATAATAACTTAGCAATAATATATTATCAGAAAAAACAGTACGGGTCAGCTATTAAACATTGTGATAAAGCAATTGAGCTTGGGGCCGGGGTAAATCCTGAATTTTTAGAAATGCTGAAGCCATATCGAAAATAAAACGGTATTTGGAATTAAGGGGACGTTTCCCTCGTTTATAAACCCTTGCTAATCAATGGTTTATAGACTGGCATTTTCCGCTTATTTTCGGAAAACATTGCTTTATAACTCATTTATTTGCAGTAACTTATAACAGAGGGAAACGTCCCCCTTTTGCACGGATGAATTTCATTTATTAGTTACAAAAAGGAATCCTCATTTTAAATCTTTTCCAGAAAAAGCAAAACTTAAGGCATTGTGTGCAGACGGTGACATGTCTTATGCTTGGAGGGGTTTTTGCTTTCTAATCTTTGAATGTGCTTATAATTTATATTTGAAGTAAAATTAAATTAAAATTTAAAAGTGACACCTATTTGATGAGTAAAATCGTTATATCCAGAAGTTTGTTTTGTCCAATACATCAAGTTATAATCTAGATGTAAACTATTAAAAATATTATTTTTAGGATATGTTTTTAGTCCTATTCCAAATGTGATTGCAGCGTTTGTGTTAGAATTAAAATCATAACCTCCTATCCGAATAGCAAAGTTATCAGTAAACCAGCGTTCAATGCCAATGCGGAGATTTTGATTTACGACTTCTCCTGTTGTATCATCTATATCCATAGAGATAATTGTTTTGTTATCTGGTCGAAAAGCTGTTCCTAGGCGGAGGTTGCTTGAATATTTGTTTTTTTGGCCATAAACTTTTATTGTAGGTTCATTTATTCGTTGCCACAAAATTCCAAAAGAAAATTTCTTATAATACCAAAGTAAAGCTAAATCTGCGGCGAAAAAAGAAGTATTATCTTTTTTAAATATTGCAGATCCACTTTGAGTTTTATATACCTGCCCTCTTAGGTTAGTTCCTAAAGATAGACCATCAAATAAATTAATTCCATAGGAAAGCCAATACCATCTATCAGTGGTTTTTGAAGATGGTGTTTGGTTTCTTCCTGAATTTATAAAACTAAATCCTAAACTTCCCCAATTTTTTTCTTTGATACGGAGAGGCATGGCAATACTTGCAAAGTCATTATAATAAAACTCATCTCGATTATGGATTGTTCCAGTATATGTAATTTCTAAATTTTTAATTTGTGTTAAACCAGCAGGATTCCAGTAAGTAGCATTAATATCGTCTGAAACAGCAATAAAAGCACCCCCCATAGACATTGGGCGTGATCCTGTATCTGCATAGCTAGAAGATGTAAATAAAGGTATAAATGTTAAAATTAAAGAAATATAAATATTGAATTTTTTTATCATATTATTTTATATTTTTGGTGGTTTAAGTATATGTTATAATCTTTATGTTAATTATGTCAATCTTTCTTATTTATGGGGAAAATATAATTTGTATTTGAAGATTTTGCGGATATATTGTGGTATTGATAATAAAGAGTCTTGTTGAAAATAAATGTTGTTTTAAAAAGTAATGCGCAAATTAAGGCAAATATTAGCTTTCGCTTGACAACTATCTGAAAATTTCTTGCCTAATGCTTTTTCTATGCTATAATTTTTTCTAATTGAGCAGGCGGTTTCCGCCTTTACATCGTGTTCTCTTACATTAACTATTCGCTATTGGCCATAAGCCATTAGCCATTTCGGCGAGGTAGCTCAGGCGGTAGAGCGAGGGACTGAAAATCCAAT
Source organism: Candidatus Omnitrophota bacterium (assembly GCA_021735445.1). Classification (GTDB taxonomy): domain Bacteria; phylum Omnitrophota; class Gorgyraeia; order Duberdicusellales; family 4484-171; genus PXAH01. The sequence goes on along the minus strand of JAIPHA010000007.1, from coordinate 184 downwards.
CCAGCCAATTTTTCCTATCCCAATAAAATCAATACTTTTCTAAAATAACCTTTAAAATTAAGACTTTTTCAATTCTATCTATTAGCATTGATTAGTTGCTATAAGTCTATTTTTCTTAATTTTGGTCCCTGGATGGTCCCCATAGGTTTGTGCTAAGATTCCAAAGCCCCTTCTGCTTTAATTC
>JAIPHA010000027.1 GCA_021735445.1 Candidatus Omnitrophota bacterium | reverse complement strand
AAAAATATGATTACGACCAGGATGGCTGGTTGAGCCCCGATGAATCAAAGGATTTGCTGGAAGATAAAAAAACAATAATTAAAAGCAAGGGAAAGGCTAAAGTTAATACAGCGGTGGAGCGCCTTTATGATGAAAATGACGACGGGGTAATCGATGCTGATGAGCTGGAGGAGATAAAAGAGGATTTTGACTAAGAAGTTTAATATGCAGGTAAACGCAAGAAAGATTAAGATCTTTAAAATTGCCAACCGTAAAGGCTATGCGGCAGTTTACAAAAATTACCTTACCGAAGGCCGGCTCGTGTCAGAGAGTTACCAGCGAATGGTGAAAGCTTTGAGACGAAATGGTTTTGAGGTAATAAACGCACCCAAAGATATTAAAGAATTGATCCTGTCTTTTAAATGATAGGAATAAAAAAGGAGGTGGCGCTGATGAAGCTTAAAATTTCGGCTTTTGGATTTGCCCTTGGCATTGTTTGGGGCCTTATCGTTTTTCTTCTTGGCGTTGTTGGGATGTTGTTTAGTTTCGGAACAACCTGGGTATTGGTATTGGCTTCACTTTATCTTGGTTATGCTACCACTGTTTTAGGCAGTTTAATCGGCGGTTTATGGGGGTTTCTTACCGGGTTCTTGGGAGGAGTTGTGTTTGCCTGGTTATATAATAAATTGCCGGGAAAGTAAAGAAATTTTAGAGTAAAAAGAGAAAAAGGGCTGGCAGTAAAGCGCCAGTCTTTTTTTTGTCTAAAAAAGGCTTTTTTTTTGTGTTTTTTTGTGTTTTTTGGTATGCTTGAAAATAAGAAAATAAGTGGTATAATAACTTAAAGACGAAAGGTAAGGTATTGGCTAAATAATAACATTTTCAATGAGGAGGGGAATTGGCTAAAGCAAAATCAAAGACAAAAAAGGGGAAAGGAAGGCCGAAAAAGGCGGTAAAATACACAAAGACGATTAATGTCCGGCTGACCCAGAAGCAATGGGTCGAGGTGTTGAATTGGGCTCAAAAAGCTAATTTAGAGCCGTCGGTTTATATCAGAAAAATTCTGCTTGATTTTCTTGACATAGAACACGAATTAGTAAGATCTAAATAAAACCTTTCTTTTATATTATTCCATCCTGCCTGTAAAAAGTTAAAAAGCCATAAAGAGGGTGTTAAAATAAAAGAGTTATGTTTCTCACAGCTTTTTAATTTTAAATATTAAAATACCGGCTTTCAGGTCCAAAAAATACAAAACTAACCTTATAAATTGGCTGCGAAATCCCCAAAGAGAAGAACCTCTTAATAACAAAAAGAAGTAAAAAAGCTTGCTGATATAACTTCCGATAATATATCTTATGTTAACTTTTATAAATGTTTAAAATAGGGGGTATCTCTAACTATATCAAAGAGTTAAAGAGCTTCTTAAAAAACCTGTGAATTACTCGTTTCTTTATTACTTTTGTTGGTGTTTGTTTACTTATAGGCTGGTTTAGATAGATATTCTTCGCTTAAATATAATTTGTAGCTGTAGGCTCCAAAAATAGATTATAATTCCCTTTTGCCTTTCTTGAAATGCACGCCGGCTAAGTTTTCTTGGGGTTTAAACTCTTGTAGCCAGCCTCTTAACCCTAATACCTCTACTAATTTTTTAATCTGGTTATATTCTTTTAAGTTTAGGGTCCGGTTGATCTTGGCGAATTCTTTTGCCTTAAAATAGGGCTGGTATTGAGACATAACGCTTATCCAGGCTTGAGGAGTATTTTTCTTAATCCAGGTGAGTATTCTTCTGGTTTCATCGATATGGCCGGGAAGGATGAGATGACGGATGATAATAGGCGGGATTTGGCCCTTGTTTAGCTTATTTTGGCCGTTTTTCTGTTTATATAGGTAAGAGAGCGTATTTTTAACTAGATGGGGGTATCGAGGCGAATTTGAATAGTTTTTGGCAGTTTCTGAAGAAATATACTTAAAATCTATCAGCCAGGAATCGATAATTGGTTCAAGAGCTTCAACTGTTTCTTTTTGTTCATAACCGGAGCCATTATAAACGATTGGCAGCTTCAGGCCTTTTTCCCAAGAAATTTTTAAGGCCTTTAGTATTTGAGGCAAAAAGTGGGCCGGAGTCACTAAGTTGATATTTTCGGCATTGTTTTTTGCCAAATCCACCATAATTCGAGCAAGATCCTCTTCCTCTACTACTTCACCTTTGGGTTGTTGGGAGAACTTATAGTTTTGGCAATAGGCGCAGCGCAGGCTGCATCCGGAGAAAAATATCGTACCGCTTCCTCTTTTACCTGAAATAGGAGGCTCTTCACCAAAATGTAAAAAGGAACTATAGATTTTAATCTTTTTACCTTGGCCGCAATAGCCCAATTCATTATTTAGGCGGTTAATTTGGCAGTTTCTGGGGCAAAGCGTGCAGCTTTTTAGGTTTTTGGAAAGTTTTTGGTAAATTTTTTCTATATATTGTATTTTTTGATTATCATTCATAACATTGAAGAATATTTATTTTTGTTTAATATAAATATTCCTTATTTGCCAAAAGATGTTTTTATAATCATCGGTTCTGTAATCGGGAAAGGTTGTAGGCAGGTGCTGAAGGCGGCCCTCTTTGTAAAAAAGGGTAACTTCAGCATAAATACCTTTCCCCAGGTATAGCCGGTGAAAGAAATCTTTAGTGGTGGTTAAGACTAATTTTGCTTGGTGCAGGTAGCCAGGGTCGATGTTTACAGTGCGGTGATTGGCTTTGGAGAATTTTTTTTCGATTTTCAGAGAGAATAATTTAACTTTAATAAATTGAGAAGGGTCTTTTAATTTTAAAAAAGATATAAATCGCCGGAATAATGGTTTACCCATTTCCGGAAAATAATAATTTGTGTAATTAAAATCAATTCTTTTTGATTCGAAGTCAATTTTTCCGTATTTTTTAGTAAGTATTTTTTTGGCTTTGCTATAATTTTTTTCACTGTTATAGATAAAGCCAAAAATAGGTTTTACCTGTTTGGGAAACTCTAAATTCAACATTGATTAAATAGTTGATTGGTGATTAGTTAACTGATTACCTTAACTGTATTAAAAAGGAGTTTACGTAGGATTGTAAAAACTTTCTATCTTGATTGTTGAGGTCATTGAAAAATATCCCGATTCGATAAGGGAATTTTTTATTTTCTTTATTTTTTTCTTTTCTAACCACCACTCCCTGGCATTCGATTTTTTTGATTTTCTTTGATTTTGATTTAGGTAGCGGAAGAAGCAGGGTCAAGCGAAGTTTGGTCATTAAGTCAACAGATTTGTTTATTGTGCAATACACGCCGCTGGCGCTGATATTTGTGGTTTGAGTCGATATGTCAAACTCCTTTTCAGGAGTTTGTTTAAGCTTAATCGGCAAGATTTTTTCTAAACGAGGGTGTTTACGCCTATCATTTATTGGTTTATTATACCTCATAAGCGTTTTAGGCTTTTTTTGCTTCTTTCTTATCGGATTTTTGTTCAGCTTGTTTTTTTTCCTGGTAAGCCCTGAAGCAGGATTTATTACAAAAATAACCATTATTTCTGTAATACCAGTCTATCCGGCGTAAAGATTTGTTACAGTTAAGACAATTTTTTCTTTTGTTTTCGGCTCTTTTGCTCATATTTTACCAATCCTTTATTTACCTTATTTTTAAAACTAAACTACATTATTTAACTTTGATTATATTCGGTTTAATCCTAGGAGTTGTAAATGGTTTGGATGAAATGAAAAAGTTCTTTTTTGTCTTCTTGGTTTATATTTTTAAATTCCAGTCCAGCTGAATACCTTTGCTGCCTTCTTTCTTCTTTGCACCAGGCGACCTTTGCTTCCAGGTCGATGACTTTGTCTATTAAATTCACGTTAACCTTAAAAGGTTTTTCTTTCGGCAAAAAACTATCTGAAATTATTTTCGCCCCGCCTAAGCTTAAATCTTTGGTTACGGTGTAAAAATATTTTCTTGAAGGTAAAGTGGTACACTCTACAGGAAAAGATACGCCAAATCTTGAATATCTACGCCTTTCTTCCACTTACACCCTCCTTCAGTATAAAATATAACACATTTATAAGTCCAAGTCAATTAACTAGTTTATTTTTTTAAAAGCTTTTTTAAGGTCTTGAGCCGTTATTTTGGTGGAAATTTCTGCCTTAGCTATTCTTTTGATCAGAACCATCCTGATTTTACCCGTTGTAAATTTTTTATCATAGTTGATAGCGTTGAGAACTTTTTGGGGGTTGAAGTCAATTTTAGTTGGCAGGCTGTATGATTCTAACACTTTTTTGATTTCTTCTACTTCTTTTATCGAACATCGGTTGAGGTTGCAGGACAGGCAGGCGGCATAAAGCATTCCGATAGCCACTGCTTTCCCGTGGGATATTTTTTTATATTGGGAAGAGGCTTCCAGCCCGTGGGCGAAAGTATGTCCAAAATTAAGAATAGTACGAATCCCTTTTTGTTCTTTTTCGTCCTCCTCTACTATTTCTGCTTTGATTTTAGCGCATCTATATATTATTTTGTCGATTAAGCCCTGTTCTAAATTTAATATCTTTTTAGAATTATTTTTTATGAGCGAAAATAAACTTTTATCTTTGATTATTCCGTATTTTATAGCTTCGGCTAACCCCTCTCTCAAATCTTTTTTAGATAGGGTTGTCAAAAAATCCGGATCAATCAATACTGCTTTTGGTTGGTAAAATGAACCTAAAATGTTTTTTGCTTGAGGCAGGTCTATAGCTGTTTTTCCGCCGATGCTGGAATCAATTTGTCCGATTAGAGTCGTGGGTATCTGGAGGCAAGGGATACCGCGTTTATAGATTGAAGCGGCAAAACCGCCTGAATCGCCGATGGTTCCCCCGCCTAAACAAACCATAAAGGGCTTTTTATTTTGCTTATCGAGTTCTAAAATGGTTTTAATTATTTTAGAAAGCCAATGTTTTGATTTAGCCTTTTCTCCGTCGGCGCTGACAATTATCTTAAACTTTTTGCCGGGAAAATTTTTTTTAATTGTTTTTGTATATAATTTATAAACTTTAGGCGAGGTTAAGACAAAGCCTAAATTTCCTAATTGTAATTTTTTTAGATAACGAGATAAGTTGTTTTTTAAACCTCGTTTGATAACAATCGGATAAGGGTTGTTGTTGAGTTTTACTTCTATTTTAATCATAACGCAATTTGGATATTAAACAGGGAGAATATAAAAGTTATAATGGGAATTATCGCCCAACGGAAAAAACCAATAAAAACTAAAAATATTATAATAAAAAATCCATATGGCTCAATGCGTAAGTATTGGCGGGTTAAATTTGCCGGCAAAAAGGAAGTTATGATCCGGGACCCATCTAGAGGGGGAATGGGGATAAGATTAAACACCGCAAGGATCAAGTTGAGAAAAGCCCCCAGGATTAATATATTTTTTAAAGGAAAGTTAAGCTTGATCAAAACTATCAGAATTAAAGCTAAAAATATATTTGCCAAGGGGCCGGATAAACCAATCCATTTAATATCTTTTTTTGGATTTTTAAAGTGGTTAGGGTTTATCGGTACCGGTTTTGCGTACCCGATAGCAAATGTTCCCCGGGAAAGAATTAGAAGAAAAATTGGCAAAAGTACTGTTCCAAAAGTATCAATATGGGCTAAGGGGTTTAGAGTAAGCCGGCCGGAATCTTTGGGAGTAGGATCCCCCAATTTATTGGCAGCCCAACCGTGGCAGTATTCGTGAAAGGTTATAGAAAAAAGAAGTATCGCTAAGAATAAGATTATTGAGATCATGGAATCCAGATATTGTTTTCGTTTTTATGGCTTTTTAGAAAAATATAAGCTTTTTGGAGTTGATTCCGTGAAAGTTGATTTTCTTTAAATAAGTAATAAAAAGGCAATTTAGGAGAATCTTCTAAGATAATGCTTTCTAAAGTATCGAGATAAATGGCTGATTTTTTCAAGGACCGGGAGTCAATTTTATCAAAAAAATAAGGAATTAACTCAGAGTTTTCTTGGCCAAGCTGAGAAAATATCTGGATTATGCTATAAATCGGTGGTTTATCTAGTTGAGAAAGTTGTTTTTCGATTAGCGGTACAACCTCTTTCCCCCTTTCGATTATTTTTTTTTCGATTATTTTTCTTTCTTTGTCATTGACTAAAGATAGTTTAGTGAGATTTAATTGGAGAAAATAATCCAGCTCTTGTTCTCCTTGAAGTTTTTTTAGTAATTTCTTATGCACCCAGCCAAAAGCATAAGGATAACAGGCTATTTCATACCAATCATTTTTTTTATTTTTTATTTTAACTTTATCGTTTTTGTCTAACGAGCCAATAACATTTCCGTTGAGAGAAGGCTGGTTGCGGATATTTAAGTTCTCCCCTTCAACCACACCTATTTCTTTTTGTCCATTTTTTATAAATTTAGAGTAAACCCAGCAGCTGAATTTGGGCGGGAGTTTTATCTTGTACCAATCATATTTTAACTCGACTGCTTCAACTATATCTTGGCCGGATAAAACCCCGATTGGTTCAGATAATGGAGTTGAATCTATCCGGATGTTGGCTTCTTCCCGGCTTGCTTGATAGAGCTCAGCAAGAGCCGGAAATAAGCCCAGCCCTACAGTTAATGCAAGAGCCAAAAATAAAGTTTTAAAAGGATGCATTGTTAATACTTTTTTATTTGGCTTTTTCTTCTTTTTTTTCTGGCTCTTTTGCTGCTTTCTGGTTTTCTTCGCTTTCTTTAGGTTTTTCTTTTTTGATAGCCTTCATTTTGACTACTTTTACCTTTGGCAACCCTAAAACAGAATCTCCCTCTTTCCACTTATCTTCTTCAATCAGGCGTTTGATTCTCTCCGAACGTTTTAATACCGAGCGTTCTCCGCCAAGCTTCTCAGCTCTTTTTAATGATGGATGTAGTCCCATTATAACCTCCTTAGTCTGAAACTCGCAACATGCAGTCTTGATAAGTTTTTCTAAGTTTTTCTAAGTTTTTTTCTGCGTCTTTCTTATTGCTGAAATTGCCCACATAGACAACCGAATATTTACCTTTTTTCCCAATTTTAACAGGATAGCCTTTACCTTTTAATTTTTTAGCTTCTTGATTGGCGCTACTGAGTTTATAAAAAGAAGCGACTTGTATTCTATATAACTTATGCTCTGTTTCGGTTATTGTATTATTTCTTTTTTCTTCCAGATTTTTATTGTTTTTTTCTTTTTCTTTTTTTTCTTCTTCCCGGATTTCTTTAGTTTTTGGGGTTTCGGTTTTATCTTTTTCTTTCTGGCTGCCGGCCTCTTTGGCCAGAGCCCCTAAAGTTAGCCTCCTGCCTCGCTCCATCCCCCATGAGAAAGCAATGACAAAAAGAAGGATAATTACAACAATCAGTAAAATAGCTGTGTCAACGGGGACAACGATCCCTTCTCTTGGGAGTTTATTTCCTTTGTCCGTTTTGCTCCCAAAGAGATTCAATTGCCGAGGTTTCATTTGCCTTATTATAGATGATATTGTTAAAAAATCAAGGTTTTATAGTTTTAGGAAGGTTTCTTCAGAGATGATTTTAACATTCTTTTTTTTGGCTTCTTCGTATTTAGAACCGGGGTTCGAGCCTGCTACCAAAAAGTCGGTTTTATTGCTTAGCGACGAAGACCATCTTCCTCCCAGCTCCTCTACTTTCTTTTGGGCTTGGCTTCGGCTGAAATGCTTGAGTTGGCCGGTAAAAACAAAACTTTGGCCGGATAGTTTGTTGGATTTTTTCTGTTCTTGTTTTTCCGGAGATAGCCCGGATTTTTCCAAATCTTTTAATGTTTTTTTTACCGATTTTTGCGAAAAAAATTTAACTATCGATTTTGCCATAATCGGCCCGATTTCGTCGATTTTTTCCAGGTCTTCTTTGCTTAAGGATTTAATTCGGTTTAGGGATTTGAATTGCTCAGCTAAAGTGTTAGCCGCTTTTTGGCCGACATGAGGTATGCCCAGCCCAAACACAAGCCTGTTTAAAGGGCTATTTTTGCTTTTTTGTATTGAATTGATTATATTATTTGCTTTTTTTTCTTTAAAAAGGGGTAAAATAAGTAACTTTTTTTGGGTAAGTTTATATATATCAGAAAGATTATTAACCATCTTTTTTTCCACTAATTCTTTGACCAAGCTTTCTCCCATTCCCTCTATATCCAAAGCTGTCCGGCTGGCAAAGTGAACCAGAGAGCGCTTAAGCTTGCTGGGGCAGTTTGGGTTAAGGCAAATGAGATAAACTTCTTCTTTTTCGACTGCGCCGTTACAAATCGGGCATTTTTGCGGTTCTTTGATTGCCTTTTCTTTGCCGGTTCGTTTTGAGCCGATAACTTTGATAATTTTTGGGATTACGTCTCCGGCTCTTTCAATTAAGACAGTATCGCCTATTTTTATACCGAGCCTTTTAATCTCATCGAAATTATGGAGAGTTGCCCGTTTTATAGTTGCTCCGCCGCAAGAAACAGGCTGTAGGATAGCAACCGGAGTAATGGTTCCGGTGCGGCCTACTCCAAATTCTACTTTTTTTATTTTAGTGGTTTTTCTTATCGCAGGGAATTTATAGGCTACTGCCCAGCGAGGTGATTTCTGAGTAGAACCCAGCTTTTTTTGTAAAGCAAGGCTGTTGATTTTAATCACTACTCCATCTGCTTCATAGCCGAGGCTATCACGTTTTTGCTGAAAATCTCTGCAGTAATCGATAACTTCTTTTAAGTTTTTGCAAAGCCTATTTTCTTTCTGGGTCCTTAGCCCCCAGCCGGTTATTTGCTCTAAAAATCCTTGCTGAGTTGCAAATTGATAATCTTCTACCCAGCCAAAAGAATGGATAAAACATTTGAGGTTTCTTTTGGCGACTAAACTTGGGTCAAGGAGCTTAAGGGATCCGCCGGCAGCGTTCCTTGGGTTAGCAAAAGGGGCCCTCCCTTCTTTCAAGCGCCGGCTGTTGAGGGATTGGAAATCATTTTTGCTGATATAGACCTCTCCCCTGACTTCTAGGTTTTTGGGGTAGTTGTTACGCAGTTTTAAGGGTATTGAGCCGATAGTTTTTATATTAGCTGTTATATCTTCTCCCTGCTGGCCGTCTCCCCGAGTTAGGCCTTTGGCCAGCCGGCCATTTTGATAATTAAGTGAACAGCTGATTCCGTCAATTTTTAACTCACACATATAGTTAAAATCTATATCCTTTTTTAAGGTTCTTTTCATCCTCTTTTCCCATTCTTTTAACTCATCGATTGAATAGGTATTATCTAAAGAAAGCATTTTTGTCTTATGTTTTACTGCCGGAAACTCTTCTAAGAGGCCGCCGCTTACTCTTTGGGTAGGAGAATCAGGAGTTATTAAGCGGGGATGTTTTTTTTCCAGGGATTTTAACCTGTTTAGCAAATCATCGTATTCTTTGTCGGAAATTTGAGGGTTATTTTTTACATAGTAATGATAATCAGCTTCTCTGATTTGATCGCGTAATTTATTAATTTTTTTTCCTATTTGTTTCATTATTGTTTAATCCGTAATCTATCTATCGTCCCAGGTATAATCTTTTAGCTAAAAATTCCGGAAGCTTTTTTTTTATTATTTTATCAGCTGTCTTTTTTATATTATATTCAATTCTTTTAAAAGTTAAAAGTTGTTTATCTGTATCGTAGACACAAAGAGATAAACGAGGGTCGCCGTCTCTTGGCTGGCCAATACTGCCTACATTTATAATATACTTTTTATCTTTTTCGATGTTTATTTTTTCTTTACGCAAGTGTTTTATCTGGCCCTTATTCAGGCAAAAAACTTCAGTGATATGAGAATGTCCAATAAAACATAACCGGGCATCTAACAATGAAAAATTAAGCTGGACTTGAGAAGGGGTGATTGTATAGTTAAAATTTTTCGGTTTATCTAAACTGCCATGGACGCAGTAAAAATTGTTCTTTTTATAAATTAAAGGAAGGCCGTGAAGGTATTTCCAGCCTTTTTCATTTATTTTCTTTTGAGTCCAAGAAAGCGCTTTTTGAGCACACCAATTAAAATAGTTTAGATTAAATTTGCCTACTGTAGCCCAGTCATGATTTCCCGCTATTGTTTTAGATTTTAGCTTTTTAACTACCTCTAAGCATTGTTGGGGATCTGGGCCATAACCAACTATATCACCTAAGCAGATAAATCTATCAATTTTTCGGCCATTAAAGTAGTTAACAGCTTCGCTGAAAGCTTCTAGGTTGCTGTGAATATCAGAAAAAATTCCGTAGCGCATAATTTGGTTAACTGGTTAATTAGTTAATTTTCTACTCACCAATTAACCACTCACTAATCAACTAACTGTTAAAAGGCTATTTGGAAATCTTGGTATTTACCTGTAGCTTCATTCTCTTGTTTTTCTGTGTCGGCGATATTGTGCTTAAATTTTTCTTTTAGGTCTGACAAAAAACTATTTAATTTTTTTTTATCAGACTCGGCAATTATTTCCACTCTTCCATCGGATAAATTTTTAACCCACCCGCATACTTTATGTTTTTGGGCTAAAGCTCGTGAGGTAAAGCGGAAACCAACTCCCTGGACTGTGCCTGAAAAAAATAAGTGATATTGTTTTCTCATATTATTAAAGTCATAGGTCATAAGTCATAGGTCATAGGTCTTAAGTTGTTGGTTATGGATGAATGAGGTTTTAACTTATGACTTGTGACTTTTGTACTTATGACTTCCATGGTTTTGGACATTTTGAAATTTATCTCCTTCCTTCACTCTGTGCCCGCAAACAAAAGACCATGCCGGCATTTCTTTTTTCCCTTCTGGTTTTACTTTTGTGATTTTTAAGATTCCGGATCCGGTTGTGACATAAATTCCGCTTTTATCTATTTTGCTGATTATAGCCGGTGGTTTATGGTTTGGGGCGTTTTTATCCTGAGTTGCGCTGGCTTCGGTTATCTTTAATACTTTGTTTTTATAGTAAGTGTAGGCGGTAGGCCATTTTAGGG
>JAIPHA010000026.1 GCA_021735445.1 Candidatus Omnitrophota bacterium | reverse complement strand
ATGGTACGAGTCAAAATTTGCGGAATTACTAATTTAGAGGATGCTTTGTTAGCTGAAAAATTTGGGGCTGACGCAGTAGGCTTTATCTTTACCCAAAAAAGCCCGCGTTATATCAAACCGGTTTCAGCTAAAAAAATTGTTTCATCGCTGGGGCCTTTTATTTCTAAAGTAGGGGTTTTTATGAATCAGAAAAAAGAAAAAGTTTTAGAAATTGCTTCTTGTCTGGGGCTGGATACGCTGCAGTTCCACGGCAAAGAATCTGTAAGTTATTGTAGTTTTTTTAAGCCTCGCTTTAAAGTGATTAAAGTTTGTTTTCCCGGTGATTCAGCTGAATCTATTAGCCGCTATCAAAACCTGGATGTGTTAATGTTTGATATTCCTTACCATCAAAAAAATAAAAAGAAGAAAACTTTACCGGTAAAGTTTATCCAATCTATCAAAAAAGAAATCAAAGATGGCAAAAAGATTATCTTTTCCGGCGGCCTTAACCCTGACAATGTAGCAAATATAGTAAAGTTTTCCCCTTACGGAGTTGATGTAGCAAGCGGAGTAGAAGAGTTGGTAGGGGAAAAAGATAAAAACGCGATGAAGCAATTTATCGAGAGGGCAAAAAATGTCTTATCCTAATCAAAAAGGTTATTTTGGTGAGTTTGGCGGAAAGTTTATTCCTGAGACCTTATCTTTCTGTTTAAAAGAATTGGAAAATTCTTACCGGAAGATAAAAAAGGATAAAAGTTTTAAAAAGGAATTTAAATCATTGCTGGCTCAATATGCAGGCCGGCCGACTCCTTTGTATTACGCCCGGTCTTTAAGCAATTATTTGGGGATGAAAGTTTATATAAAACGCGAAGACCTGCTTCATACCGGCGCGCATAAAATCAATAACGCCTTAGGCCAGGCTCTTTTGGCAAAGTTTATGGGTAAAAAGAGGATTATAGCCGAAACCGGAGCCGGCCAGCATGGCGTCGCTACTGCGACCGCAGCTACACTTTTGGGTATAAAATGTGAAGTTTATATGGGCCAGGAAGATATGGAGCGGCAGAAAGCAAATGTCTTCAGGATGAGAATTTTAGGCGCTAAAGTTATCCCGGTTAAAACCGGTTCAAAAACGTTAAAAGATGCTTGCAATCAAGCTTTTCGTGATTGGGTAACTAATGTATCCGGCACTTATTATCTTTTAGGTTCGGCAGTCGGCCCTCATCCTTACCCGAAAATAGTAAGGGATTTTCAAACGGTAATCGGCAAAGAAGCAAAAAAACAGATATTGCAGGCAGAGGGTAAACTGCCTGATTACCTGGTGGCTTGTGTGGGGGGAGGAAGTAATGCGATTGGTTTTTTTCACCCCTTTTATAATCAGGCAAAGGTAAAGTTTATCGGTGTTGAAGCCGCGGGATTTGGTTTAGGAGGGCTTAGCGCCGCTTCGTTAGCCAAAGGAAGCCCCGGTGTATTTCAGGGCTCAAAATCTTATGTTTTACAGGACAAAAACGGGCAAATCAAAAATGCTCATTCAATAGCGCCGGGTTTGGATTATCCCGGGGTGGGGCCGGAGCATTCTTTTTACAAAGCGATAAAAAGAGCTGAATATGAAGCTGTATCAGACAAGCAAGCTTTAGAAGGTTTTAATTTATTGTCCCGGTTGGAAGGGATTATTCCTGCTCTTGAACCGTCGCACGCTATTTATTATTTAAAAAAATTAGCTAAATACGGGAAAGGTAAAACAGTTATTCTTTGTTTATCCGGCAGAGGCGATAAAGACTTAGATATAGTCAGAAAATATAGTAAATGATAAATTTAGTCCCAAGTCCTATGTCCTATGTCAAAAAATAATATTAAATAATGACTTAGGACTTTGGACTATGGACTTAGGACTGTAATATGAAGTTAGAAACAAAATTCAATCAACTAAAGAAAGAGGGCAGGAAAGCTTTTATCGCATACTTTCCTTTTGGTTTTCCTAAGATATCTTATTCCAATGATATCTTTCTTGCTCTTCAGAATGCCGGGGTTGATATTATTGAGTTAGGTTTTCCTTTCTCTGACCCCTTAGCCGACGGCCCGATTATCCAGAAAGCCTCTGTAACTGCTTTAGAGCAAAATATAAGCATAAATAGTTTTTTTGCAAATATTAGAAAGATTAAAAAAGAAATAAACATACCGGTTGTAGTTATGTCTTACTACAATCCTATATATAAGTATAAAGTCGGTAGTTTTTTTCAACAATTAAATAAAAATGAAATTCGCGGCACGATTTTAGTGGATTTACCTCTTGAAGAAAGCGCTAATTATATTAGCGCTGCTGAAAAATCCGGGATAGACCCGATTTTTTTTATTACGCCGGCCACTTCAGTTAAACGAATGGAAAAGATTGCTAAAAGCGCAAAAGGTTTTATTTATTATGTTTCTGCCACCGGCATAACCGGGCCGCGCTCTTTACAGTATAAAGATATAAAGTCTCATATAAAAAGAATTAAAGAAATCAGCGATACGCCGGTTTGCGTCGGTTTTGGTATCCACAATAATCAACAGGTCAAAAAGATAAGTTCGATTTCCGACGGGGTTATTGTGGGTAGTGAAATCGTAAAATTTATCGGCCAAAACCATAAAGAAAAAAACTTTTTTAAAAAACTAGAAAATTATGTTAGAAAGCTAAAGTCTTAATTCTTTTCTTGTAACTTTTTTATGTATAAAATCATCAACATTGGCCCTCTTAAATTAATTCATTCTCCCTTTTTTAATTTTGAGACAGCTTCTTTAGGGGTTTTTTTAAAAACCGGCGCTCGTTTCGAAAAAAAACAAGAAAAAGGCATCGCTCATTTCTTAGAGCACATGCTTTTTAAGGGAAGCCATCGTTATAGCTATAAAAAAATAAAAAGAGAAATCGAAGGCAGAGGAGGTATCCTTAATGGATTTACCTCTCAGGAAGTCACCGCTTATTACGCTCACTTTCTTAAAAAAAACAGTTTGGTTACTTTGGATATATTGCTGGATATGGTGTTAAACCCTATTCTTTCGCCTCAAGAGGTAAAAAAAGAAAGAGGCGTGATCTTAGAAGAGATTAAGATGTATGATGACCTTCCTAGTTCCTGCGCAAAAACTATCTTAGATAGCTTGCTCTGGGAGGGCCACCCCCTCGGCCAGGATATAATCGGCACCCAAAAAAGCGTACAGAGCATAACCCGCAAAGACCTGAAAAATTTTAAAAATAAATTTTATACTCCTGCTAATATTGTAGTATCTTTTTGCGGAGATTTCCCCTTAAAAAAAATAAAAAATTTTATCGAAAATAGAATAAGCAAAAAGGAAAAAAGAAAAAGTATATATCAAAAAAAACCAACTAAGCTTAAAGGGATTAAAATAAAAATAGAAAAAAAAGATACTCAACAGCTTCAGCTTTGTTTAGGTTTTAGAAGCATACCTTATCAGAGCGATAAAAAAATAGTTCAAAACCTGCTCCATGTTCTTTTAGGAGCAAATATGAGCAGCCGTTTGTTTGAAAGCCTGCGTGAAAAAAAATCTCTATGTTATGATATATCGACCGAGCCAAAAACTTTTAAAGATAGCGGCGCTTTTGTCATAAAGCTGGGGCTGAATAAAGAGAACCTCGGAATAGCTTTAGCGGTTATCAAAAAAGAACTAATAAAAATAAAGTCCAGGCCAATAGGCAAAACCGAATTAACCCGGGCTAAAGATTATTTCTTAGGACAGTTTTCGATGAGTTTGGAACAGGCCCAGGGCAGGATGTTTTATTCGGCTCAAAATTATATCAAAACTACTAAAATTGAAAGCCTGGATGAGATAATCGAACAGGTAAGAAATGTTGATTGCCGGAAAATAAATGATTTCGCCAAAGAATTATTTGATTTTCAAAATTTAGCTGTGTCAGTTGTAGGCAATGCAGAACAAGATTTAGCTAAGAAAATAAAGGCGCAATTCCCGGCATAAAATAAAAAAAGGAGGGTTTATTAAATCTAAAAATACAAACGGATTAATCGTTGCCAAAAAGATTGCTGAGTTTGCCGTGGATAAACAAGCAAACAATCCGGTAATTTTGGATGTAAGAAAAATAAGCAACATTTGTGATTACTACATTATTTGTTCAGGCGACAGCGCGACCCAGGTTAAAGCAATATACGATTATATATCCAGAAAAAGCAAAACAACTTATTTACCAAAAAGTAAAGAAAAGATAAAAATCCAGCATGCGGAAGTCGATAAAACATATCATTGGGTTCTAATTGATTTATCAAATGTAATAGTCCATATTTTTACAGAAAGCGCTCGAGAGTTTTATAACCTGGAATATCTTTGGCGCCAAGCCAAAAAAATTTATCCGGATAAATAAAAAAATATTTGTTTAAATTGTTGACATTTAAAATAAATTTTGCTACATTAGAAACATAGGCACCCAATAGTGTTGGGTTTAAAAAAAGGAGGTGAATGGATGGCCGCAAAGAAAAAGAAGACTACAAAGAAAAAGAAGACAACAAAAAAGAAAGCAGCAAAGAAAAAGAAGACAACAAAAAAGAAGACAGCAAAAAAGAAAACAACTAAAAAGAAAACAACAAAGAAAAAAACAACAAAGAAGAAGACAACCAAAAAGAAAAAGAAATAAAAGTTAGAGTATAACTTCTCAAGATACAAAACCCCGTGTGCAAACACGGGGTTTATTTATTAATACCAACTGTCCACACCGGGTGTGGACAGTTGAGCCTCCTTCCAGTCCCCGCGGTTAATGATTTCCTGCTGGAATATTCTTTTATCTTATATTTTCTATGGTATAATTTGGTTTGGATTAAGCCGGATTTTCTTTCTTGTTTGATAACTTATTGCAAATAAAGAGGTTATTTAATGTTTACCGGGATAATAAAGGAAGTTGGGTCGGTTGCTAAAATCACAAGAAGGGGCAATTTATCCAAACTGGAAATATCTTCTAATTCAGTTTATCAAGAAGCCAAGGTATCAGACAGTATCGCTGTAAACGGAGCATGCCTTACTGTTACCGGGAAAAATAAATCCAGGCTTAGCTTTGACCTTGCGGCTCCTACCTTAGCCGATACAAATATTAAATCACTTAAAGCTAAGGACCCGGTTAATCTAGAAACAGCTTTAACGGTTGGTGATAAATTAGGCGGCCATTTTGTTTTAGGCCATGTTGATTCAGTTTTAAAAATAAAAAAAATTATCGATAAAAAAGGTTATTGGGAATTTGAAATGTACCTGTCAAATAAAAATAAAAGCAAAGTAGTCCAAAAAGGTTCAATCGCCTTAGATGGCGTTTCTTTAACTGTTAAAAAAGTTTTACCGGGTTCTTTTACTTTAGATATTGTTCCGTTTACCTACAACAATACAAACCTAAAGTTTAGAAAAGCCGGGCATTGGCTTAACGCAGAATTTGATTATTTACTTAAGGGCGAGCACGGGAGGTAGCGCAGCTTGGCAGCGCGCTGCGTTCGGGACGCAGAGGTCGCGGGTTCAAATCCCGCCCTCCCGACTACCTTAAAGGGGTCAGGTCTTAAACTTGTAACTTAACTCATCCATGCTTTAAAGGTTGAAAAATAATAACTCTAAGATATACTATTGTAATCCTTTAATAATATAAAATATAATAAATAGAGTAAATATATAACTATGAGTTCATATCTTGGAATTGATTGGGGCGGGACATATATAAAAGCCGGCGTTATAAGCGCAGAAGGTAAAATAATTGCCAAGAAAATATATTCTTCTGCCCAGCTAAAAGAAAAAGATTTTTTTATTTCCGAGGTAGTTTCTTTATTAAATAGCTTTAAAAAACATAAAATTAAGGCAATAGGTATCGGAGCTCCGGGAATTATCAATATAGAAAAAGGCTTTATTTATTACCTACCTAATATACCCGGATGGGAAAAATTTTCTTTAAAAAAATCTTTAGAAAAAATAGTTAATATCCCGGTATCAATCGATAATGATGCTAATGTTTTTGCCTTAGCTGAAGTTAGGTTAGGCGCAGGAAAAGGCCTAAGCCGGGCTATTTTTTTAACTCTGGGAACAGGTTTAGGCAGTTCGGTTATTTTTGATGAACAAATTTTAAGAAGAAAAAACAGCGCTTTAGAATTAGGCCATGTCCCTCTTAGCTTAAAAAAGAGGCCTTGCGGTTGCGGCAATTATGGATGCATTGAAACTTTTACCGGTAGCGGTTATCTGGTTAAAGAATATAACAAATTGGTAAGCAAAAAGAAAAGGGTAAAAGAGGTAAAAGATATCTACCAGTTAGGATTAGCCGGTGATAAAAAGGCTCTTTTAATTTGGAAAGAGTTTGCTTTTTATCTGGGCCGGTTTTTAGCCGGGATGATAAACATTTTTAACCCCCAGGCAATAATTTTAGGAGGAGGAGTATCCGGCGCTTATAAACTGTTTAGGCCTTATCTTTTTTCGGTTATAAAAGAACAAGCTATGTGGCCTAATTTAGAAGGCCTCAAACTCCGGAAAGCCAAGTTAAAAAATGCCGGGATAGTCGGAGCTGGATTGCTGGCTAAAGAAGAAATGAAAAAGAATAGTTAATTAATGAGTAGAAACAATCAACGAATGTACGAATTAATTACGAATTTACAAATTTATAAATATTTATTCGTATATTCGTAGAGATTAGTAAATTCGGTGATGATCAATCAATTATGGGAGGTTAAATAATGAAGCTATTTATCGATACCGCAAATTTAGAAGAAATTAAGAAAGCTTGCTCTTATGGAGTTTTAGATGGAGTTACTACCAACCCCACTCTTTTATCCAGAGAAGGCAGTGACCCTATCGAGCAGCTTAAAAAAATAGTTGAGGTGGTTGACGGTCCGGTTAGCGCCGAAGTCACAAGCCTAAAAAAGGAAGAGATGGTAAAAGAAGCCGGAGGGTTAGCTAAAATCGCTTCCAATATCGTAATTAAGGTACCTTGTACTACCGAAGGGTTAGCTGCGACAAAGGAATTATCTTTGACCGGAGTAAAGACAAATCTCACTCTTTGTTTTTCTGCTTCACAAGCATTATTGGTAGCAAAAGCCGGAGCAACTTTTGTTTCTCCTTTTGTTGGCCGGCTTGACGATATTTCTGCTGAAGGCATGGATTTAGTTTCTGATATTAAAGTAATCTATGATAATTTTAAAATTAATACAGAAATTATCGTTGCTTCGATTAGGCACCCGATTCATTTTCTAGAAGCGGCCCGAATTGGCGCAGATATCGCTACCGTACCTTTTGCGGTTATTGAAAAATTAATGAAACACCCGCTCACCGATATTGGTATAGAAAGGTTTATGGCTGATTGGGATAAGCTAAAAAAACAATTAAATAAAGAATAAAACCTTAGTTATGAATGGATTATTTTTTCTTTATATGATAAAATAAGACCAATTTAATAAATCTTAATCTAGCCTATGAAAATAAAGCCGATACAGCTTTTTTCCCTATTTTTTTGCACCATTTTTTCTTTTTTCTTGCCTGTTTTTTCCCAAACCCAACAGCTTCCGGTTACAATTAACGCAGACCAAATAAACTACATGCAGCAAAAACGCCAGATAGTAGCCGAAGGCAATGTAACCATGGAATATAAAGAAGTTAAGATTTTTTGTGATAAAGCTATTTATGACGCCGAGGGCAACAAAGCCCATATTATAGGAGATGTAAAGATAGTAAGAGATGGCTCTACGGCTTATGGGCAAGATGTGGTTTATGATTTTAATACTTTAGAAGCTGATATAAAAGAGGTAGAGATAAGCCAACCACCTATTTATGGTAGGTCAAACCAAATTCAAAAAGAAAGTGAAAATAAGTATGTATTAAAAGATGGTTATGTTTCAACTTGCGACCTGAAAGAACCCCATTATAAATTGGTTGCTAAAAAAATAATTATCTATCCCGGCAAAAAAGTAGTTGCTAAAAATATGGTACTTAAGGTAGGAGATTTTCCCATATTTTATATCCCTTACTTTTCCCAAAGCTTAAAAGATGAATCTTTCCCGGTTGAAATCATCCCCGGTAAAAATAGCCATTGGGGCTACTACATGCTTACCCGTTGGCGTTATAGTTTAGATGAAGGAAATAAAGGCAAAGTTAGTTTTGATTGGTATCAGGATAGAGGCGTCGGTTTAGGTATAAACCATAAACTGGAAAGCCAAGACTATGGAGAAGCTTTGATTAAATACTATAGGATTCAAGATGAACTATATAAGTTAGAAAATAGAAAAGAGCTTTTTGACCAATATCCGGAAAGAGAAGGCGAAGGGAATCTGGAAGACGACCGGTATAAGGCCCAATTTTCTTATAATTGGCAGCCCAGTGAGAGGCTTTCTCTAACCAGTGAATTACATAAGTTTTCTGACAAATATTTTATGAAGGATTTTTTTGAAAGAGAATACGACATAGATCCGGATCCGGAGAGTTACCTGCTTGCTACTTATTCTTTTGATAATTCAACCCTTTCTCTGTTTGCTCAAAAGAGAGTAAACCGTTTTTTCGACGAAACTGAATATTTACCTCAATTAGAATATAATTTTTTCCGGCAGAAACTGGGAAAAAGTAAATTTTATTTTGAATCCATAGATAAGCTAGGCAACCTAAGAGATACCACAGTAGATTCCGGTGAAACCGATGACGCTTTTCGCATTTATTCTGAAAATATATTAAGTTATCAGGACAGAATTGCCTGGCTTTCAATTACTCCTTATGCCGGCGCCTATACTGCCTACTATAGCCGCAATAAATTCGGCAGAAGCGATATTTTTAGAGTAGCGCCTACAATGGGGGTAACTTTACATACAAAGTTATATAAAAATTTAGATAAATCTTTTACTTTTTTCGGCCAAAAGATTGATAAAATGCGCCATATTATAACTCCCGAAATTGAATATACCTATATTCATGACCCGACCGTATCTAACGATAATATATTCCAATTTGATGAAGAAGATGACTTAGAGCGCAAAGAAAGTATTATTTTTCGTCTTAAGAATAAACTGCAGGCAAAAAATGAGAAAAGAATCTGGGATTTTTTGTATTTTTCTCCCTCAGTCGAATACCGGATAAATAGTGAAGGTGGTATAGGCAGTCATTTTGATAATATTAAGGCCGATTTAGAGATTTATCCAATTGAAAATATATCTTTAAATTCAGAGGTAAAGTATGATGTCACCCAGAATGCTTTTCAGAAAATCAACGCAGACCTTACTTTTCACAGCCGGGACACTATCCCTATTGCATATGAAGATGAGATAAAAGATGAATCCAGGTATTCGGTATCTTTAGGGCACCGTTATTATAAGGGGCAGGATTCCCAGGGCACTTTAAATTTTACCTATAATTTAACGCCTAAATTACAATTTAGAAATTATATCCGTTATGAATATACAGACGGTGATCTTGAAAGGCAGCAATACGCCCTAAGGTTTGACCTTCATTGCTGGTGGATGGATATAGGCCTGGATTTCGACCGCCAGGATGAAGGCGGAAAAGATATGACTTTTTGGTTAGCCTTTAGGCTTAAAGCTTTTCCCGATATAAACACAGGTTTTGAGCAGACTTTTGACGGCGCAAAATCTTCGTATTAATTAAAGATAAGGCAAAGATGGCAAAAAAGAATAAAAAATATGATATTTGTGTAGTTGGCGCAGGCCATGTCGGCCTTATTGCCGCAGTTGGTTTTGCAAAATTAGGCCATAAGGTGATTTGTGCTGATAATGACAAAAAAAAGATCGAACAGCTGCGCAGGGGCAAACCGGTCTTTTATGAGCCGGAGCTCCAGGATTTGTTAAAGAAGGTAAAGGGAAAAAATAACCTAAGATTTTCTAATTCGTTAGCTGATGCCGCTAAAAGGTCAGAAGTCATTTTTATTGCGGTAGGAACTCCGCCTTTAGCTGATGGTTCGGCTGATTTAGCCTCAATTGAATCCGTGGCGCGGACTATCGCCGATAATTTAAATTCCTATAAGTTGATTGTAGGCAAATCTACAGTCCCGGTTCAAACCGGCCAAAAAATCAAAGAAGTTATAAACCGCTATAAAAAAAATAGCGTGCCTTTTGATATCGCTTCCAACCCTGAATTTCTGCGGGAGGGAAAAGCTATCTATGACTTTTTTCACCCGGACCGGATAGTTCTCGGGGTGGAGTCAAAGCGGGCCGAGAAAGTTTTGCGGGATATCTACCGGGATATCAAAACAAAAGTTATTGTAACCGATATTGCCGCCGCCGAGATAATAAAGCACGCATCGAATTCTTTTTTAGCAACCAAAATTTCTTTTGTTAATGCTGTAGCCAGAGTTTGTGATAAGGCCGGAGCCGATATTAAAAGTGTTGCGGCTGCAATGGGCTTAGATAAAAGAATCGGCAAGAGTTTTTTAAATGCCGGAGTAGGTTTTGGCGGATTTTGCTTCCCAAAGGACGTAGAGGCTTTTATCTATATCGCCAAACGATTGGGTTATGAGTTTGATTTCTTAAAAGAGGTCAGGAATGTAAATATAAAACAGCCCGGCTATTTTGTCGAAAAGATTAAAGAGCATCTTTGGATATTAAAAAATAAAAAAATAGCGGTATTAGGGCTTTCCTTTAAGCCCGATACAGATGATATGCGTTTTTCGCCGGCAATCTCGATAGTAAATAATTTAGTTAAAGAAGGAGCCAGCCTTACGCTCTATGACCCCCAGGGGATAGATGAAGCAAAAAAAGTATTAAAAAAATCAACAAAAATAAAATTTGCTAAAGATTCTTATCAGGCGGCGAAAAACTGCGATTGTTTATGTGTTTTGACTGAGTGGGAAGAGTTCAAAAAAATAAACTTAAAAAAGATTAAAAGTAATATGAATTACCCGCTTTTAGCCGATGGAAGAAATATTTTCGATAAAAATAAAGTTACTAAATTAGGATTTTCTTACCTCGGAATCGGCCGTTGACAATGTCCTAAGTCCATAGTCCTATGTCCAAAGTCAAAGAAAATAAGTAATGAACTATTTTAAACAGTTAAAGAAAAAAATTAACGAAAGGCAGGCTAAGATTTGCATCATCGGTCTTGGTTATGTAGGGATGCCTTTGGCGGTTAACCTTGCTAAGAAAAACTTCTTTGTCTATGGCTATGACAATAATTGCTCCCGGGTAAAACGCCTTAAAACAGGTAAAAATTATATTGGCGATATCGGCGCAGAAGAAGTTTCGCGGTTAATCGATAAAGATAAATTTTTACCTACCACTGACCGGGGAGTGAT
>JAIPHA010000006.1 GCA_021735445.1 Candidatus Omnitrophota bacterium | reverse complement strand
CTTCAAGTATAAAGTACTTCGTTGAGTAATTCAGCTTAAGTGCCACCGAAATAAAGGTATTCGCTAAATAATTACATTTTCAATGGGGCCGTGGTGCAGTTGGGAGCACGCAACACTGGCAGTGTTGAGGTCGGGGGTTCAAATCCCCCCGGCTCCATATTTTCCTCTGGTTTGAAAAATAATCGGTGGTTTTAAAATTAAGGATTTCAATTGTTAAAATTAGGTGTTCATGTTTCAGCTGCTGGTAAAATCTATGAATCGGTTGAGAGAGCGAAGAAAATCGGCTGCAATACTATGCAGATATTCGCCCGTAATCCTCGCCAATGGAGAAGAAAATCTTTAATTTCAGAAGACATAGAAATATTTAAAAATAAAACAAGAGAGCTGGGAATAAGCCCGGTTGTCGCCCATGCTCCCTATCTTCTTAATCTTGCGTCCCAGAGAAAAGGTTTTCATAAAATAACCATAAGAGAGTTCACCAAAGATTTGATAGAAGCTGATAAGCTGGGTGTGGATTATTTAGTCACCCATATGGGGTCTTATAAAAAAGGAAGCGAAGCCTCCGGCCTTTTAAAAATAATAGAAGCTCTGAATTTAATTTTAAGCAATACAAAAGGAGCAAAGACCAAAGTTCTTATAGAAAATACTGCCGGAAGCGGAAGCTGGCTGGGGTATAAATTTTCTCATTTTAAATTTATTTTTGATAAAATAAAGCTATCCGGCCGCTTGGGAGTGTGCCTTGATACTGCTCATGCTTGGGCGGCAGGCTATGAAATTAATAAAGAAAAAGGCCTTCAAAAACTGATTTCAGAAATTGAAGGAGAGGTGGGTATGGATAAATTAAAAGTGGTGCATCTTAACGATACTCAAGTAAAATTAAGCTCAAGGCTGGATAGGCATTTTCATATCGGCAGAGGCAGTATCGGAGAAGATGGGTTTCGGCTTATTTTAAACCATCCTAAACTAAAAAGTTTAGTTTTTATCTTAGAAACTCCCAAAGAGAGTTTAGATGATGATTTGAAAAATTTAAAAATGGTCCGGAGGCTTTCTTTTGATGGAATACACAAAAAAAATTGACCAAAAATGGCAAGAATTTTGGCAGGCAAATAATACTTTTAAGGTTTGCGTTAAAAATATCAAAAAACCCAAATATTATTGCCTGGTAATGTTTCCTTATCCTTCCAGTGAGCTTCACGTCGGCCATGGCCGTAACTATATCATTGGAGACGCTGTGGCCAGGTATAAGAGAATGAGAGGGTATTATGTTTTAAATCCTATGGGCTGGGATGCCTTTGGCTTACCTGCTGAGAATCAGGCGATTAAACATAATATTCATCCGCGGGCCTGGACTTTAAAAAATATAAAGCGGATAACCCAGCAACTCAAAAGTTGGGGAATAAGCTATGATTGGGAAAAAGAAATTGCGACCTGTTTTCCTCAATATTACCGTTGGACGCAATGGTTGTTTTTAGAACTTTATAAAAAAGGGCTGGCTTATAAAAAAGAGGCTCCGGTTAATTGGTGTGAATCTTGTAAGACGGTTTTGGCTAACGAACAGGTAATTGAGGGAAAGTGTGAAAGATGTTCTAACCAAGTTTCGCAAAGGAATTTAAAACAATGGTTTTTTAAAATTACAGATTATGCGCAGCGCCTTTTAGATGATCTAGATAAGTTAAAAGAATGGCCGCAAAGGGTAAAGTTGATGCAAAAGAATTGGATCGGCAAGTCAGTTGGGGTAACTATAAAATTTTCAGTTAAAAATCTGGATAAACCCCTAAATTGTTTTACAACCAGGGTCGATACTATCTTTGGCGCAACTTTTCTGGCTTTAAACTATCAGCATCCAGCCGTAATAAAATTAATTGATGATTCGGATAACAAGCAAGAAATATTAAAGTTTATAAGCCAGACTAAAAAAGAAGAAGCGTCTTTGCTTAGGTCTCAAGATTTTGAAAAAAAAGGTATGTTTACGGGAGAATTTGCTATAAATCCTATGACCGGCGCAAAGATACCGATTTGGATTGCCAACTATATACTTTCTGGTTATGGCACAGGTGCGATTATGTCTGTTCCGGCTCATGATAAAAGGGATTTTGAATTTGCTAAAAAGTACCAATTGCCAATTACAGAGGTTATCAAAGAACCAAAAGCCAAAGATCAAAAAATAAAAGCAAACAAAGAAGAGGCGTATGAAGGAGAGGGCAATTTGGTTAATTCCGGTGATTTTAATGGGCTGGCTTCAAATGAAGCTAAAGAAAAAATAGCTGATTTTATGGAACAAGAAAATATCGGGGCGAGAGAAACTAACTTTCGCCTTAAAGATTGGTTGGTTTCAAGGCAAAGGTATTGGGGGGCGCCGATTCCTATTCTCTATTGCAAAGAGTGCGGAGAAGTGCCTGTAGAAGATAAAGATTTACCGGTATTGCTTCCCGAAGTCGATAGGTTTTTGCCGACAGGAAAATCTCCTCTGGCCGAGGATAAGGATTTTATCCAAACTAAATGCCCTCGCTGCAACCGGCCGGCGGAAAGAGAGACAGATACTATGGACACTTTTGTCGATTCGAGCTGGTATTACCTGCGTTATATTTCACCGGGGCAGGCGAGCGCGCCTTTTGTTAAAGAAGATGTTGATAATTGGCTTCCGGTCGATCAATATATCGGCGGAGTTGAACATGCAATTTTGCATTTGATGTATTCTCGTTTTATAACTAAATTTTTGGCTGATCAAAAGAAAATAAGTTTTGACGAACCGTTTGTCAAGCTGTTTACCCAAGGGATGATCATAAAAGACGGAGCTAAAATGTCTAAATCAAAAGGCAATGTAGTAGCTCCTGATTATATTATCGAAAAATATGGCGCCGATACCATGCGTCTATATATTTTATTCATGGGCCCGCCCCAAAAGGAAGCGATTTGGCAGGATGAAGCCTTACAAGGCAGCCGGCGGTTTTTACAAAGAGCTTTGCGGTTGGTGGATAAACTGAAAAATTTTAAAGAAGATAAAAACCAAGGGGATAAAGCCGGGCAAAAAGAGCTGCTGCTTCGAAAAATACATTCTACTATTTCTGAAGTTACAGGAGACTTAGAAGGCGATTTTCAGTTTAATACGGCAATAAGCCGGATTATGGAATTAGTAAATCAGATATATAAATCTATCCAGCAGGGGGTAGAAAAAGAAATTTTTGCCCAAGCGGTAGACACGGTTTTCTTGCTCCTTTCTCCTTTTACTCCGCATATAAGCGAAGAGGTCAACAGCCTTTTGGGCCACAAAGGTACTGTTTTCAACCGGAGTTGGCCGAAAGTTGACCCGAAAATGCTCAAAAAAGACGAAGGCGAAATTGCGATATTAATAAATGGCAAAGTAAAAGACAAAATGGTTATCGATTTTTCTTTATCGAAAGAAGAAGTAAAAACGAAAGCTTTAGCTCAAATAAAGGTAAAAAAGATTATTGCTGATAAATCACCTAAAAAGATTATCTACGTTAAGGGAAAAATTATTAATATTGTTATATAAAAATTAATGTTTTCCTTAAGCCCGCCAGAAAAAAAAGTTCTTATTGCCATAGCTTTTATTATTTTCTTAGGCACCACAATCCGTTATTTTAATTTAGAAGTAAAAGATGAAAGCATTTCTCAACCTGGCAGCAAGCGGGTTAAAGTTATAAATATTAATCAAGCCACTGCTTTAGAACTCCAAAAAATTCCCGGTTTAGGCCCGGTATTGTCTCGGCGGGTCATAGAATACAGGAAGGCCCACCCTTTTTTTAAAACTATCAGCGATTTAGAAAAGGTAAAAGGAATCGGGAAAAAGAAAGCAAAAATAATTGCAGAGTATATAGAATTTTAGTTTATGAACCAACATAAACAATTGGCTAATATATTTAACTTTTTTATTTTTGTATTTCTTTTAATCGGTATTGTTTTAGGCAGTTTGTTTTCCTCATATTTTTTATTTAGCCTTCTTTTTGTTTTATCTGGTTTCCTGGCCTATTTTTTATCTAAAAAAAATAAAGTTTTATTCTCAGAGCTAGCTATTTCTTTTTTGATTATTTGTTTGGGCGCGTTATTATTTATTGCTTCTGGTTTTAACCAAAAAGATATATTTTTTGGCAAAAGGCAAAATATTATAATAAAGGTTATTTCCTTACCTGAGAAAAAAGATAATAAAAATACTTTTTTAGCAAAGGTTATAAGGGCCGGGGGTCACCGGCAAGATTTTCAGGCAAAAGTTATCGATTACTCTAAAAAAATGGAGTACCTGAATAAATATCAATTCAGGGCAAAGTTAGCTAAACGCAACTATTACGGTAAAGAATTTTATTATATTTGGGTTAAAAGAAAGGCTTTGTTAAAAAAAATGCCTTTGTCTTTTTGGGAGAAAGCAGTCAAGCGGGCTAACAACTATTGTCTCGGTGTTTTTAAGCAAAATTGCAGTTTTAAGGCAAGGAATTTTCTTGCGGCAATATTTTTGGGAAGAAAAGAATTGGTAGGGCAGGAGAAGCGTTTTATACAAAATGCCGGCCTTTCTCATCTTTTAGCAATCAGCGGCTTGCATGTTGGTTTAATTTCTTTGATTTTGTTTTATTTTTTAAGATTTTTTAATGTAAACTTTAGGACGATACTTTTTATTCTATCGTTTTTTCTTGTTTTTTATGTTGCTGCTACCGGTTTTAGGCCTTCAACTCAGAGAGCGGTTATCATGTACCTTGTTTTTGCTTTTAGTTTTTTTATCAAAAGAAGAACTGATGTTTTAAATTCATTGGGCATGGCTGGCATGATTCTCTTATTGTTTTCACCAACTATTATCTATGATATTGGGTTTCAGCTTTCCTTTTTAGCCGTTTTTGGAATTATCATTGGGTTTAAAATTTTCCCCTATAAGCAGCAAAGCAACCTTTTGATTAATTACTTAAAACAAATTTTTCTTTGTTCTTTTTTTGTGACTGTATTTACTTTACCGGTTGTATCATTTTATTTCGGAAAAATTTATTTGCTGAGCATCTTGTATAATATTATTTTAATTCCCATATTTACTTTTATTCTTCTTTTGAACTTATTGCTTTTAATAATATCTCCTTTAGCTTTTTTTGCTAAAAGCCTGGGAGCAGTTTTATCCTGGTTAGTTTATATCTTTCAAGGTTTAGCAAAAATTTTTGGCTCTTTTTCTTATTCTTATTTTTCCTATTCCTTTTCTCCCCAAGGCATTTTTGTCTATTATTTTCTTTTATCTAGCGCAATAATCTTATTCCTAAAGCGAAAATCCTCTTGTTTAAGAATTTAGGGGACGTTTCCCTCGTTTATAAGACTTTGATGCTCAATAGGTTATGAAACGATATTTTCCGCTATAATAATTCTTTTGTTTAGAAAATACGCTTTTATAAACCATTGCGGAACAATTAGTTGTAAACTAGGGGAACGTCCCCTTTATAGGGGTTTAATTCTTGACGCTGTTATTGGTTAGCTGGTTGGATAAGGAATAATTTATATGCTATAATTTAGTGGATAAATATTAATTATCGTTTAAAATAGAGGATAGATGAAAAAAATATTTATAGTTTTTGTTTTGCTTTGTTTTTTACCCTCTCTACCAGCCGAAATTATTACGCTGAAGTCAGGTAAAAAAATAGAAGGCAATATTATTGAAGAGACCGCTGAGTACATCAAGGTTGATTTTTCCGGAGTACCGCTGACTTATTACCGTGATGAGATAGCCGGTATTAAAGCCGAGCCGGCAGAACCAACTCAATCCCGGAATGATTATTCTTCGGGCAGCCAGCAATCAAGCCAGTCATGGAGTCGATGGTATAACCAAATTTTTCCTTATATAAAAAAGATGAAGTCCATTAATCAGAAAAATAAAAAGTATATGGATGAATTAAACCAGAAAAGCGCAGAAATGGTACAAGGTAATAATATAGAAAACTTTCAGGCTCTCATGCGGGAATCTCAGGAGGTACTTTCCGGGATTGTTGACCAGCTAAAGCAACTGCAGCCTCCTGCGGAACTACGCTTATTTCATGAAAAAAATATAGAGAGCGCCGAGTACTCCAGGCGGGGAATTGACGCTATCTTGGCCGGAGATATAAGCTCAGCTAGCAGTTATGGGGTAAAAACTATTAAATCGGGCCTGGAGGCGGTAAAACAACAGAGGCGTGTTTATAAAAAACATGGCGCGCCCCGGGAATATATAGAGCCTTTAGATAAAAATATTTCAATTTTGAAAGAATCATTAAACTAAAAATAGACAGGCGCTTTCACCCACCAAAAAATAAGCTTTCTGTACAGATTGACAAAGAGAAATGGTTCTGATATATTTTTCTTATGATTAAATTTATCCTTTTAGCAATATTTACTTTTGTTTGCCTAGAGGCTTACCCGTTTTGGATTTGGTCTCCTAAGACTCAAAAATGGAAAAATCCCGAATATTCAGCTTTGGCAACTCCGACTCTTCAATACAAGGAAGCTATCAAATTTTTTAAAGAGGGGGATTTCAAAAGAGCATATAAAGAATTCAAGAAGCTTCTTGCAAATTACCCTGATTCTAAAGAAGCAGCTGAAGCGCAATACTATCTTGGCAGAACCTTAGAATCACTCGATAAACCTTTTGAGGCTTTTTTAGCTTTTCAAAAAGTAGTTCAAAGTTATCCCAATAGTAAAAGAATTAACGAGGCCATAGAAAGGGAATATAATATTGGGGAATATTTTCTAAACAAAGAGAACAAAAAAATATTAGGGATTTCATTGTATGATTTTGTGGACCATCCTTCAGTCCAAATTTTTCAAAGTATTGTCGAAGAAACCCCGTATTCGAAATATGCAGCCAGGGCGCAGTATAAGTTGGGGGTAATGTTTCTTCAATTAAGCCGTTTCAAAGAAGCGCGAAAAGCTTTCCAGAAAGTTATCGAAGATTATTCGGATAGCCGCTGGGCAACTCCGGCAAAATACCAATTAGCTTTGGCTACCGCCCAAGCTTTTCCCGGAGCTGACTATGATTCTTCTGACCTTAAACGGGCGACTCAAAGGCTGGATGAATTCATTCAAGAACATCCGGAGGCTGAAATATCCGAAAAAGCAAAAGAGCAGTTGGCTCAGTTGCGCACCAGAGAGGCCGAAAAGATATTCGAAACCGCTCTATTTTATAAAAAACAAAAACATTATCAAAGCGCAAAAATTTATCTGGAAAAGATAATTAATAATTATTCAGATACCAGCTACTACCAAAAAGCAAAAAAGATGGCCGATCAGTTAGAAGGTTTGTCAGAATCAGAATAATCTTATGCTTAATCTAATTACTTTTACAACTACAACTAAAAATTGGAGAATACTATTAGTTCTTTTATTAATGGTGGGAGGTTGTGGTTATTCGACCAGAGGCTTTAAATATAAAGAAGACAGCATCCGGATTAAACCAGTTGTTAATAAAATAAACATAACATCCGAAGATAGAAAATATTCCGGATATACCGCTTATCCCCGGCTGATAGAAGATAGGTTAACTAACCGGTTGGTTTCTGAGTTTAATATTCAAAGCAATTTAGATGTTGTAAGCGAATCCAGAAATGCCCTGGAGCTAGAATGCCAACTGACCGAATATAGGCGACAGACTTTAAGGTATACAGATAGCGACGACCCGGAAGAGCAAAGGTTGCGCTTAAAGGTAAAAATGAAATTAGTTAATTCAGCAGGAGAAGTGCTTCAAAAAGATAATATCGTTGGCCAGGCAACTTTTTTCTTAACGGGGCCCAATAGGAAAAGTGAAGTGGCTGCCCAAAACGATTTGATTGAAGATACAGCCCGCCGGATAACCGAAGCAGTCGTTGAAGCATGGTAGAAAAAAGCAGTAAGACATATCTTGTAAGCGGCGGCAAGCCTTTCTGGCGCCGGCGGACAATAAATAATATAAAAAGGAAAATATTCGAAGACGAAGGTTCCGCCTTAAGAGCTGTCACTTTGTATGGGGCGGAGGTAGGCCTTGATTCTTTTCAGGATTTAGTTTTTACTTTGTCTTTTCAAAAGAAAAAGATCATTTTAATTAAGGATTTTACCAGTTTGCCTAAAAACGTGAGAAAGTTTCTTTTTAGCAGCCTCAACAAGGCGCTAAGCTATAATTATTTAATTTTTGATTCAGAATTGCCGTATTCTGCGCTGGAGAAGAACAAAAAAATCATCGCAGACGGTCTTTTTAATTTTATTTTAAAACAGAGCATTAAATATCAAAGCAAAACTTATTCAACTGAGCTTAGCGTAGATGATTTTCGAAAAGAGTTGTATAGAAATAACTTAACTTCTTGCTTATTTATTCTCGAAGAGCTGCTTGGTTCAAAAGGCAGGGGAAAAGCTGCTGCTGCTCAAATTTTAGGATTAATTATCGCTAAATTTTCATACCTTAGAGAATCAAACAAAAAAGAAGAGTTGTTTAACCAACTTTGGCAGACAGACCGTGCTTTAAAACAAAGCAATCTTGATATACGTCTTTTAATGGAAAGGCTTTTGGTTAAATTATTTGCTTAAAGAGTGAGCCAGTTTACTTTTCTTTTGGGCTGCTTTGTTAGGATGGATTACTTTTTTAGAAGCGGCTCTATCTAATACTTTATAAGCCTTTTCGAGGATTTGTTTGCTAGAAGCTGAATCCTTTTCTTCTAAAGATTTTCTAAACTCTTTTAAAACGGATTTAATTTCCCGTTTAATTTTACGGTTTCTTTTTTGTTTTCGTTCGTTTTGCCTGAGTGCTTTTTCTGCTGCTTTTCTTTGTGGCATAAGACCCCCTTTATTAAGTGAAAAGATTGTATAGAAACTAAAGCCAAATGTCAAGTGTTTTTTAAGGTAACAGATGTTTAAACAGATAGCAAGGAATACAACGTTAATGGGAGCCGGCACTCTGGCTTCCCGGGTATTTGGTTTTATCCGGGATATTCTAATTGCGAATTTTTTTGGTACCTCTGCAGGTTTAGAAGCATTCTTGGTTTCTTTCCGCATTCCTAACCTATTTAGGTCTATATTTGCCGAAGGATTTTCTGATTCGGTAGCAACTCCGGTTCTTTCTACCTATCGTAAAGATAAGAAGAAGATGTTTGAAATCGGACAAGATTTAATTTGCGTATTAAGCTTCGCGCTGTTAATTTTTACTATAATCGGGATTATTTTTGCCAAATATTTTGTAATATTGGCAGCTCCCGGATTTATTAGCCAAAGCTATAAGTTTAACTTAGCGGTTTCTTTTACTCAAATTACCTTTTTTTATCTTTTTTTAATCGGATTATCCGCAAATTTTACCTCTCTGCTTTATGCTTCCAAAAGGTTTTTTGTCCCGGCTATATCTCCGATTTTTTTAAATATTTGCTTTATCGGAGGAATTTTAATATTTGGCAGGATAGCCGGGGTCAAAGTTTTGGTCTTTTCTGTATTGTTAGGAGGGGCCTGCCAAATGCTTTTTTCGTTTTTTGCTCTCTATCGGATAGGCTTGAAAATAAAATTTAACATTAAAAAAGCATTAAACAATAGTGAAGTTATTAAAATGTTTAAACTTTTTGCCGGCCGGCTGCTTTCAAGCATTATCTATCACGTCAGCGTCCTGGTCGATACGATATTCGCATCGCTTACTTTTATTGCAGGCCAAGGCGCTTTGGCTTCTATCTATTACGCTAATCGCCTGATTCAGCTCCCCTTTGCTATTGTTATTTTATCGTTGTCACGGGTAGTTATAGTAGATTTATCTTTTTATCATAAAAGCAAAGATTTAGAAAAATTTAAAGAATTATTGATATTTTCTTTTGAAAATGTTATTTTTTTTGTTTTGCCGGTTACAGTCATTTTCCTTTTTATACCGCGGGGAATCGTTGATGCTGTTTTTGGCCGGGGCGAATTTGATTTGTATTCTTTAGGTATTACTTCTGCGGTGCTTTTTTTCTATTCTTTCGGGTTGTTATTTTTTTGCGGGATAAGATTGATGGTTAATTCTTTTTATGCTTTAGCTGATACAAAAACGCCGGCAAAGAGCGCGGGCATGGCGCTTTTGGTAAATATAGTTTTAAGCGGAATACTAATATTTCCTCTGGGGGCCGGCGGAATAGCTTTAGGCAGCAGCCTGGCAGCAATATTTAATTTTTTCTTGCTATATTTTTTACTTCAGAAAAAAATCGGGGCTATTTCTCTAAAAAGCATCAAGAAATATTTTTTTAAGGTTTTAGCTTTAAGCATAAGTTGTGGTTTATTGTCTCAAAAGGTTTGGGATTATTTTCCATATAATAAATATATAAAAATAGCCATTGTAGGAGTTGCCAGTTTAGCAATTTTTCTTTTAATCGGTTATTTTTTGAAAATAAAACAAATTAAGTTATTTTGGCAATGGATATTAAAAAAAAGATAAAACAGTTCCCCGACAGCCCCGGTGTATATATGATGAAAACAAGCAAGGGGCAAATCCTATATGTCGGCAAAGCAACTTCTTTGAAAAAAAGAGTAGCAACTTATTTTACCTCAAAGCTTTTAGGGAAAACTAAAATGCTCATTGAACGCGTAGAAGAGGTCGATTATATAGAATGCGAGAGCCCTCAGCAGGCATTAATTCTGGAAGCAGCTTTGATTAAGGAAAAAAAACCAAAATATAATATTTCTCTAAAAGACAGCAAAAGTTATCCATATCTAGAAATTAGCAAAGAAAAATATCCGCGCGTTTTTATTTCGCGGGTAAAAGATAAAAAAAAGAGCCTTTTTTTCGGGCCCTATGCAGATGTTAGTTCGCTCAGGGAGGCTTTAAAGTTAATCCGGAAAATTTTTCCCTTTTGTTCCTGCCGGGGCAGGCGCAGCCAACTTTGTTTATATTATCACCTGGGATTGTGCCCCGGGCCCTGTGCCGGAAAAATTACTCAATTAGAATATAACGAAAATATTAAAGCTATCAAGAAAATACTTAAAGGCAAGAGAATGGAATTGATATCTTTGTATAAGAATAAGATGGCAAAGTTATCTAGTTTAAAGAAATTCGAAAAAGCCGCTAAAATGCGCGATAAGATTTACGCGATTGAAAATATTTACAAAGGCCGGCCCCGTTTGCATGAGTTAGTTGCTTTAAAAAAGAAACTGGGGTTGTCTAAATTGCCTTTATTGATTGAGGCCATCGATATTTCGGCTTTGGGAAAAAATGATGCTACCGGTTCGGTGGTGAGGTTTAAAGATGCCTTGGCGGATAAAAGCAATTACCGCCGGTTTTTGATAAAAAATGTAAAAGGAGCCGATGATTACAAAAGGATTGAGGAAGTAGTGTTGCGGCGGTATTTTCGGCTTATCAGGGAAAAAAAAGAGTTACCGGATTTGATTTTAATCGACGGCGGCAAGGGCCATGTAACTAGCGCAGAACGTATCCTAAAAAAATTAGGTAAAAATATAACTCTAATTGGTTTAGCTAAAAAAAACGAAGAGGTGTGGCTGCCGAATAAAGATAAGCCTAAAATCATCAGCAAAAACAACCCTGCCTTGCATCTTCTCCAAAGAATTAGGGACGAAGCGCATCGGTTCGCGCATGCTTATCATCTTATCCGGCGCAAAAAGAGAATTAATTTTAAAAAAAAGCTTAAATAAAAGTAATTTTAAATGACTGATTTTGAGAAAAAAGTTTTAAAAATAGTTTTTGAAATCCCTCCCGGAGAAGTGCGTAGTTGCAAATGGATTGCAGAAAAAGCGGGAAGGCCGAGAGCTTATCGCGCGGTTGCCAATGCTTTAGGCAAAAACCCTTACCCCATTTTTATTCCCTGCCATCGTGTTGTAAAATCTTCGGCCAATAGCGGAGGGTATTTTAAGGGACAAACTGTAAAGAAAAAATTAATAAAATTTGAGAAAGAGATAAAAGATGTGATAAAATATAAAAAAAGTAAACCGGTTCAAAAATCCTGAAAAATGCAAGGAGTAAGGCAATTATGGATATAGACGATATTTTTAAAATAATGATCGACAAAGATTCTTCTGATTTATTTGTGCGCGTAGGCAGCCCTTTAAAAGCGAGGATAGACAGCAAGGTAAAAACTATCAGCGAAAATAAAATAGGGGCAGAGGAGCTAAATAGCTTAATAAAAAAAATACCGGATATGCAGGCAAAAGAGGATTTGAAGAATAAAAAAAATTGTGAATTTACTTTTTGGTATAAGGAGTATTGGCGTTTTAGAATTAGTATTTTTTTCCAAAGGAACACCCCGGCGATTGTAATCCGCAAAATTGATTTAAGAATCAGGTCTTTTCAGGAATTAGGTTTGCCGGATAAGGTGTTGACTGATTTAGTAAACCAGCGCCGGGGGTTGGTGCTTTTAACCGGGACAACCGGCTCTGGCAAATCAACCACAATTGCCGCAATGTTAGAATATATAAATAAAAATTTAGGTTACCATATTTTGACTATAGAAGAACCGATAGAGTTTATTTTTAAAGACAAGTTATCGATCATAAACCAAAGGGGAATCGGCAAAGATGTGAGAAATTACAAAGAAGCTTTGAAACAATTTGCTCTTCATTCGCCGGATGTGATATTTATCGGAAACATCAGAGATGCTGAAACCTGCCACGCCGCTTTAACCGCGGCCGAAACCGGAGTTTTGGTATTTTCCACGATTCACACTATAGATGCGGCATCGACTATACAAAGAGTTGTTAATTTTTTCCCTCCCCACCAGCATAAATTAATCATAAGCCAGCTTTCGATGCTGCTTAAAGGTGTAGTTTCTCAAAGGCTGCTTCCTAAACAGGCGGGCGGGCTTATTCCTGCTTATGAATCAATGTTGTTGAGCCCGACAATATCGCGGCTGATAAGGGAAGGCAATTTTTGGGAAATCCCCAAATATATAGCTTCAGGGGATGTTTATGGGATGAAAACCTTTAATCAGTCACTGCTTGAATTAGTTGAATCAAAAAAGATCACTCATCAAGTGGCTCTCGAATATTCCGGGAAAAAGGAAGATTTAGAGATAGAACTGCGGAACAAAAATCTTATCTAACTCGAAATTAAAAAATACAGTATTTATATGGAAGGCTTAAAAACTAAGATTTTAGGGTTAAAAAAACAGACCGCGGATTTAAAAAAAATATTGAAAATAAAGCAAAAGAAAGAACATATAGAAAAGCTGGAAGCTAAAATATCGAAATCGGACTTTTGGCAAAATAATAGTTCTTCAACTAAAGTCCTTAAGGAATTAAAACAACTCAAAAATGACGTAGGCGATTGGGATTATCTTGATAATAAATTAACGGAATTAGCCGAATTCATTAATATGGATGATGATTCTTTGGAAAAAGAAATCCGCCGGGAAGTAAGCAAAATAGAAAAAAAATACAAGTCATTGGAGCTTAAAACCCTTTTTTCATCTGAATTCGATAAGGCCAATGCAATAATCGAAATTAATTCGGGAGCCGGGGGGACTGAAGCTTGTGATTGGGCTTTAATGTTGTTTAGGATGTATATTCGTTGGGCGGAAGAAAAAGAGTTTAAGACAAAAGTAGTCAATCAGGTGCAGGGGGATGAAGCGGGAATAAAAAATATAACTTTTTTTATCGAAGGTATTCGCGTTTATGGATTGTTAAAGTCGGAAAGAGGCGTACACCGGTTAGTGAGGATTTCTCCTTTTGATTCCAGCCGGCGCCGCCATACTTCATTTGCTTCGGTTGATGTTATTCCGGAAATAGAAGAGGATATAGACATTGAAATTAAACCGCAAGAGGTAAGGGTAGATACCTACCGGGCTTCGGGGGCAGGCGGCCAACACGTTAATGTTACCGATTCTGCCGTAAGGGTAACGCATATTCCTTCCGGTATCGTGGTTAGCTGCCAAAACGAACGGTCTCAGCATCAAAATAAGCACGCTGCTTTTAAAGTTTTGAAAGCCAAGCTATATGAATTAAAAGAAGAAGAAAAACAAGATGAACTTAAAAAAATGAAGGGGAAAAAGCAAAAGATAGAATGGGGTTCACAAGTCAGGTCTTATATCCTCCATCCTTACCTTTTAGTAAAAGACCATCGAACCGGTGTCGAAAATCATAATGCCGAAGCTGTATTAGATGGAGGAATCGATGATTTTATTTGGGGATACCTAAAGGCTAAAAGCCAAAAATAAAATATTACAGATTAAAATTTAATTAAATTGGAGAAATTATGTTTAAAGGTTTTATTTTTAGAAAAGCGCAGAAAAAAATTAACAGCTTAGACCCGAAAGTAAGCATTTTGCTTAACAAAGAGTTGCCCACACCTTCGGTGAGAGAAATCGCCAATCTTGCTCCGATTGTCAGTAAGGTAAATTCTTTTGAATCTGAGCTGGTTGATAAGCCAGCTTCTTATTTCAAGGAAAAGACAGAAGAGTTTAGGAATAAGATAAAAGACGGATTGAGTGATAAAGCCACGCCTAAAGAAAGAGAAGACCTTCTTAGCCAAATATTGCCTTTTTATTTTGCTTTAGTTAGGGAAGCCGCTAAAAGAACCGTAGCTATGCGCCATTTTGATGTACAGGTTTTAGGGGGAGTTGTGCTGCATAGAAATAAGATAGCTGAAATGGTTACCGGAGAAGGAAAGACCTTAGTTGCTACTTTAGCCGCTTCTTTGAATGCTTTGGTGGGTGAAGGCGTCCATATTGTTACAGTTAACGATTATTTAGCTAAAAGAGATTCTGATTGGATGGGGCCAATTTATAGGTATTTAGGCTTAAGCGTCGGGGTTATCCAAAGCGATATGGGCAAGCAGGAAAAAAAAGACGCATACGGCTCTGATATTACTTATGGAACCAATAATGAATTTGGCTTTGATTATTTAAGGGATAATATGGTTAATAATTTAGACGATATGGTGCAAAGGGGCCATTTTTATTCGATCGTAGATGAAGTTGATTCTATTTTAATAGACGAAGCAAGGACTCCTTTAATTATTTCCGGGCCAGCCGATACTTTTGTCAAAAAATATTACTTAGCCGATAAAGCGGTTAGGCAGCTTAGGAAAAAAGAGATTATCCAAAGCTTTGAGAATAAAGATGAAACTACCACGATAAAAAATAAAGACGGCACAGAGACTAAAACTACTCCGGAGGAGTTAGAGAAAAACTTTGATGCTATAATCGAAGAAAAAACAGGCAATACTTTTCTTACTCCGGCAGGAGAAAAAAAGTGCGAGCGTTTTTTAGGAGTAGGCAGCATTAACGATGAAGCCCCTGATTCACAATCTAACCCCTGGATGCATTATATTAATCAAAGCCTGCGGGCCCATCGTTTATTTCAAAAAGAAAAAGAGTATATAATAAAAGACGGTAAAGTTATGATTGTAGATGAGTTCACCGGCCGCCTTATGCCCGGCCGCCGTTGGTCTGACGGTTTGCATCAAGCGGTTGAGGCAAAAGAAGGTTTAAATATCCAGCAGGAGAGCCAGACGCTTGCAACGGTTACCTTGCAGAATTATTTTCGAATGTATGATAAATTAGCCGGAATGACCGGAACCGCTTATACCGAAGCTAAAGAATTTAACCATATCTACAAATTAGATGTAGACGTTATCCCCACCAATAAACCTTTAATTAGAAGCAGTTATTCCGATAGGATATATAAAACAAAAAAAGCAAAGTTTAATTCGGTTATCGAAGAAATCGGCGAATGCAATGCCAAAAAAAGGCCGGTGCTTGTCGGGACTACTTCTATAGAAGATTCAGAAACACTTTCTTTTTTATTATCTAAAAAGGGGATACCCCATAATATACTGAATGCTAAATACCACGAAAAAGAAGCTTATATTATATCCCAGGCCGGTAAAGTGGGAGCTGTAACCATTGCTACTAATATGGCAGGCAGAGGAACTGATATTGTTTTAGGAGGTAATCTTGACTATTTCATAAAAAATATATTAAGGCGCAATAAAGTTATGCCGGAAGATGAAAATTATGAAAGTAAATATCAGGAACTTTTCCAACGGTATAAGGATGAATTTCAAAAAGAACACCAAAAAGTGGTAGAAGCCGGCGGCCTTCATATAATTGGTTCTCAACGCCATGAAGCGCGTCGAATCGATAATCAGCTGCGTGGCCGGGCCGGACGCCAGGGCGACCCGGGGTCTTCCCGGTTTTATGTTTCTTTAGAGGATGACCTAATGCGCCTTTTTGGTTCTGAACGTATCTATGGATTAATGAATACTTTGGGTTTTCCCGAAGACCAGCCGATTGAACACGGAATGATTACCAGGTCTCTTGCGGTTGCCCAGAAACGGGTTGAAGGGCATAACTTTGAAATCAGAAAGCAACTCCTAAAGTATGACGATATAATGAACAAGCAAAGGGAAGTGATATACAACCAAAGAAAAGAGATTTTAGAAAGCGGCAACATCCGCGAGATGATTTTTGATATGACCGAAGAGGTG
Organism: Candidatus Omnitrophota bacterium; assembly: GCA_021735445.1. Lineage (GTDB taxonomy): Bacteria > Omnitrophota > Gorgyraeia > Duberdicusellales > 4484-171 > PXAH01. Next base: position 41,127 of record JAIPHA010000006.1, on the reverse strand, counting down.
ATCGAAAAAAGCGTACCTTTTTATTTCGATCAAGATAAAGATGTATTAGGTTTGTCTGGATGGGTTAAGTCGAAGCTTAATTTTGAGTTAGATTTCAAAAAGTTAGGGGCTTTAGACAAAGAGGTTGCAATTGGTTTTATAAAAGAAAAAGCAAAAGAAGTTTATCGGGAAAAAGAAAAGCAAGCCGGCGAAGAGATCCGCCAAATGGAAAAGATGGTTTGCCTTTGGGCGCTGGATTCGAAATGGAAAGAGCATCTTTTGGTATTAGACCACCTAAAAGAAGGGATTCATCTTCGTGGCCATGCCCAAGCCGATCCTTTGGTGGAATATCAAAAGGAAACTTTTTTTGCTTTTCAAGAGATGATTGATTCAGTTAAAGATAAGGTTGTAGATTTAATTTATAAGGCAAAAATCCAATCTGAACAAAAACGCGAAGTTTTTAGAGAAGATCAAAAGAATTTTGTCCATTCTAAATATTCGCCTTTAAGAAAAAAAGAACCTGTCAAAAAGAAAACCAGCGCTCCCAAGGTAGCCTCTGAAAAAGTAGGCAGAAATGATCCTTGCCCTTGTGGTTCAGGCAAAAAATATAAAAAATGTTGCGGAAGATAAAAAGCCTTAGCTTTCTTTTATCAATTATCAGCGGTGTTGGAATTGGGCTGGCCTTCCTTTTTCCCAAATTTTCTTTCCTTGTTTGGTTTTCTTTAGTCCCGCTTTTTTTTATACTCCAGAAAAAAACTTCCTTAAAAGGTTTTATCTCTTTTTTTATTTTTGGCTTTGTTTATTATGGCTTGTCTCTATATTGGGTAACTTATGTATCCATATTAGGATTTGTTCTGCTTATAGTTTATTTATCTTTGTTTTACCTGATTTTTTATTTGTTAGGCGCCTTTTTCATAAAGAGGCCCTTACGCCAATTAGCTATTCCAGCCGCTTGGGTTGTGGTTGAATTTTTAAAAGAAATTATCTGGTGCGGATTTAGCTGGGCAAATTTAGGATACTCTCAATTCAATAATCTTTATTTAATTCAAGTTGCCGATATCGGCGGTACAAAATTAATTAGTTTTGTTATAGTATTGGTAAATTTTTTGATTTGGGAAATTATAATTTCTTATAAGAAAAAGGCAAAGAAGCCAACAATTCTAAAAAAGCTGATTTCACTTTTGCTAATATTTACGGTATTGGGAGCTTACTCGTTTTTCCGGTTTAACAAAAATAGCAAATTAAAAGAAAAATTAGATATTACCTTAATACAGCCTAATATTTTAGATAAACAACTTATGGGCCCGGAGGATAAAAATGAGGTTTTAAATGACTTATTAGTTATGGCAAAAAAAGCTCCGCAAGATAATTTAGTGATATTTCCCGAAGCAGCCTGGCCTTACCTTTTAGATAAAGAGGATACCCAACTAATTAGCAATTTTACAAGCAGCAGCAAAAGGGATATTCTTATCGGCGCGATAACCAAAGAAGGAAAAAAATATTATAATTCTGCTTTGTTCTTGAATAGAAAGGGGAGCTTGATTAAGGCCTATGATAAAATAAAATTAGTTCCTTTTGGTGAATATGTCCCTTTTAGAAAATATTTAAAATTTATCAAAGTGCTCAATAGTATCGGGGATATTACCCCCGGTAGCCAAGAAAAAGGTTTTTCTTATCAAGGCAAAGATTTTTCTGTTCTTATCTGTTTTGAAGATCTGTTTCCTGATTATGTGGCAGAGGCAGCGGAAAATAAAGATTTTTTGGTAAATATCACAGATGACAGTTGGTTTTTGGGAGAGCCTGAAGCAAGCCAGCATTTGTCGATTATGGCCCTAAGAGCGGTGGAAAACAGAATATCTATAATCAGGTCGGCAAATAGCGGAATCAGCGGTTGGGTGTCTTTTCAGGGGGATATAACTAAGTTAAAAAAAGACAAAAAAAGTTTATTTATCAGAGGCAAAGGTGATTTTAAGGTTTTAATTAATAATAAAAGAAGTTTTTATAATAAAAGAAGAGGGTGGTTTGTTTTATTTTCTTTCCTTTTATTAATAGCTGTATTTTTAAAAGATATGCTTAATTTAAGATTAAACGAAAAGGTTGATTTAAGATAAACCTTTGCTATAATCTAGCCTTAATGAATAAAAAAGAAAAAAAGAAGTTGTTAAGAAGAAAAATCGGCCTGTATTTTATCAAAACTTTTACTTTTTTGGCCGGAGTAGTACCGCTTAAAGTAAACCTTTTCTTAGGTAAAATTTTAGGGGCTTTAGCCTATTTGGTTTTGTCACGTCATCGAAAAATTGCTTTACATAGCCTTTCGATAGCTTTTCCCGGCTATTCTTTGAGCAAGAGAAAAAGAATTGCCAAGCAGTTTTTTGTCTTTATCGCTGAAGGCGGTTTTGAACTTATCTATTATCTTAATAACGTAGGTAAAATTCATAAGCCTGTAAAAATTGACGGCAAAGACTATCTGGATAAAGCTTTAGCTAAAGGCAGGGGTGTAATTCTGGTTACGGCTCACTATGGAAATTTTCCTTTGATGAGTTTGCGCTTGGCAGCCGAAGGTTATCCGGTAAATCTTGTAGCCAGGCCGATGCGGGATAAATACGCTGAAGCGCATTTTCATAAATTAAGGACAGATGCCGGGGTAAAAAGCATATCTGTTTATCCGCGCAGAGCCTGTGTGGCCGGGATAATTAACGCTTTAGCTAAAAATGAAATAGTGATAATTCTGATGGATCAAAATTTCGGTACCGGCGGAGTCTGGGTAAAGTTTTTTGATAAATTAGCCGCAACCCCAACTGGGCCGATAATTTTGTCTTTGCGGACCAAAGCGGCTTTAGTTCCTTCCTATATATATAGGTTAAAAGAAAAAGAGCATTGTTTAAAGTTGTGCCCTGAAAAAAAATTAGTTTTAGGCAAGGATAAAAATGAAACAATATTAATCAATGCGGCTGAATTTACTAAAATCATCGAAGGTTGGATAAAAGCAAGGCCGGGGCATTGGAGTTGGGTCCACCGGCGCTGGAAATCACGCCCGCCAAAGAACGTAGATGGAAATAAAGTATTTAATAAATAATTAAACCTCTAACCTTGCGAAAGAAATCGTAACCACAGCTGTCATTTAGGTATTGTAAACGTTTTCTTTTTTGGTAAAATAATAAGGTATATTTAATATTTGTAACATAATAAGCGATGAAAAAAACTATATTTTTTCTAATTATCTTTTTTGCCCTTCCTTTAGTTTTTGCTGCTTCCGCAGATAGTTATTTAGTTGAAATTGGCGAAGAGTTTTTGAGCCAAGGCCGGCTTCAGCAAGCAAAAATTGAATTTCAAAAGGCCCTCCAGGCTAATTCTGAAAACAAAAAAGCAGAAAAATACCTAAAGCAGTTGCGCCAGAGGGCGGTTAAAAGGACCTTGGATCAACACTCGCAACAGCAATTGGTTTCCCAAGAAGCAAATTACCAGGAAGAAGCGGAAAATTTTACCTCTTCAACCGCTTCTGAAACAACTAAGAAGAAAAAAACTAACATTTCTTTAAAAGGGGACTACCAGTTAAGTTTCGGCGTTGAATCAGGTGATGCTATTTGGAAAAGGGCCAATGCTGATTTAAATGAAGAAAATTGGCGTATCCTCGATGATGCTGCTTATAACCGCCGGGAGAATACCTTTGATCCGGCAGTTTTTAGCCGGTTGTCGTTTCAGCTGGATTACCCCCAAAAGCAGGGATGGAGCTTTCACAGCAATTTTGATATTAGCCCTTGGAGTTTTATTGGCAAAACAAATAAAATAACTGTTGATGGTGTAGGTGGTGACAGCGCAGATGTGCAGTTTTTGTACTGGTCCAATAGCCGCTATACTGTAAACCAATCGGTAAATACAAACTTGAATGCAGACTCTTTTAATTTACCGGAGATAAAAGTAGTTGATGGCAAGACTCATCCGGTAACTATTACCAGCATGTGGGGCAATATTTTTAATATCCCCGGGTTAGAAATCGAACGTGATTTTTGGCCGCTTAGGGAATTGAGTTTTAGTTACAACAGTGATCCTTTCAGCCTTAAAGTCTTTCCGGCTGCCTTAGAGAAGGAAGATTATATTTCGGATGACCCGCTTAAAATTACCGGAAACAGGACTTATTGGGAAGAATCTCAATGGATAGTAAATTGGGAGCCGGGCAACTTTAATTCCGGAGCGGTGCCGGCCGGATACCATAAGGGGAGCTTTGATGATGCTTTAGCCTATTATACCCGGGATTCTTACGGAACCCGCCTTACCGCTTTACGTGGTTTTTCTCTTAATTATGGTTTAGAAGGCACAAACATTGATTTTACCGTCGCTTCTCCGAAGGAGTTATGGCAGGATTATGATAGTTTCAACACTTGGTCATCTGCTTTGCGGGCAAAATATCTGAATTTAGATAATATTGTTTTAGGGTTTACCTATGGCGGAAAGTTTGGTTACAATCAAAGGTCTTTAGACGTCTCCAATAATGTATTTGGCTTAGACGCAAACATCGGCCTTGGAGCTAATACTGAACTCTTGCTTGAAGGGCTTACTTCTTATACCGAAACCGACAGGACTTCAGACTATGAAACCGAAAAACGCGGCAACGCTTTTCATCTTAGTTTAGTAAATTCTTCCGGGGAAGTTTTCAGAAAAAATTATTTTGGCGTAAACCCTCGCAAAGATGAATCTTTTTATAAACTCAGATTGTCTTTAACCCATATGGACCAAGGCTTTGAAAGCGCTCTAGCTAGTTACCGCCAGACCAGAGATGATGAATATTGGTCAAGGCATATTACTTTCCGTAAGCCTTTTCAGTCTTACCGGAGGGCAGGGTTATACGGACCTTCATTGGCTTGGGATGATATTAAACCTTTTAGAATCGGAGACGGCATTGATTACGGTAGGGATGTGATTAGCTTGCGGGTTGAGTGGGAAAACCTTCTTAATGATAAATTAGACGCATTGTTTGATGTCCGCAATGTCCATGATGTAGATGGTAAATTTATCGAAAACGTGGCCAGGCTGGAAGGCCAATTCGATTTAACTGATAAACTTACCGCAAAGTTTTTAGGCATTTACCAAAAAATGCCGGATACAATCGAGGGCATTGATCCTTTTGTTTTTGATCCTCAAACCGGAGACTACTATAATAATGATGAAATCGAAGGTGGCAAAGACCCTTCTTTAAAAACAGTGGGTTTGGGGGCTAATTATGATTTCTTTAAATGGCTTAATTTAAATTTTACCTGGGAACGTTCCAATGACGTAACTTTAGCTTATGACAATTTTCCCCGGAGTATTTTAAATAATGTAGACTGGTGGACTACTGTTACCAGTGAAGGAAAAACTTTTTGGGAAGAAGTTCATCAACTTTACAACAACCAGTATTTTCCCCTGCCGCCCTATCCTTATTTTGATATTTTTAAAGTAGGTTTGGGTTTCCGGCCCACAGACAAAGTTAATATTTATCTGGATTATACCCGCAATGAATACAACTGGGCTCAAATTATCGATGAGAACATGAACCATATCGGAATTTCTGCAAGTTATCTTCCTACTGATAAAATAAGTTTTTATCTTAGGTATGTATATTCGAGAGCTAATGATTTATCTGAATTAAATGAAGATTCACGAGTGGTAAAACGTACTCACCATACAGTTTTTTCTGAAGTAAGGTTTAGGTTAGAAAAGACTAGTGAGTTGATTGCCCAGTATGGCGTGGGGAATTCAGGCGGAATTTTGGAATCGACTTATACTCCATTTGGGGGAGGAGTGCCAACACTGGATACTCAACATATTTTTAGAGTTTATTACCGGAAAAAGTTTTAATATTTTATAAATTACTATAACAATTTGCTTTACAGAAATAAGTGCCGATGCTATAATTAAAAAAATAGTAAAACGATAAAAAAAAGGGGAGGCTTTAATGGATAAAGCAAAAATCGTTCCTATAGTTTTGTTAATTATTATTCTCGGGGTTGGGTTTGTAGCTTATAATTTTTATGTACAGAATATACGAATAAAACAAGAGAACCAGGAATTAGAAAGCCTTAACAATTCTTTGCGAGAAGAAAAAAATGTTTTAGAGCAAAGAAATCAAAGAAGCCAAGAAAGAAGCAGGGAGCTTAATACAAGGCTTAGCGCTATGAATGAAGAGCTTTCCCGGCTTGAGGAAGAAAGGGGTGAGTTGGAAGACAGGTACCGCCGGGCAGCCCGGGAAAGAGATCAGTTAGCCGAGAAGCTTAAAGAAAGGCCTAAAGAGGTCCAGGTTAAAGAAGCGCCTAAGCTTTCAAAGTCAGAAAGAAGCGATGACTATTGGGCAGATTTTATCCAGCAAAAGGCTGAGTTAGAGGCTAAGGTCGATGAGCTCCAAAAGAAAATTCTCAATACCCAAAGCGAACTCGCAAAGGTAACCAGAGACAACGAAGAGATGTCTTTAGAGCTGGATAGATACGAACAAAAAAGTGAGGAGTTAAAACAGGAAATTAAAAATAAACAAAGAGCTTTGCGGGTTATCAGCATGGATTTGGTAGCCGAGCGCGAAGAAAGAGGCCAGGCGGTAGAGGAAGTTAAAAAATTAAGAAATAAAAATTCCAGTTTAAAAAGAGAGTTAATAGTCGTGAACAGGCAAAAAGGTAAATTGCAGGATAGGCTTAAAGAAACTTTGGAAAAGAAAAACATGCTGGAAGAAAAATTAGTTAACGCTGAAAGTATTTTGCGTGAGAAAACTTTAGACTTCAAGGATCTACAAACTGATTTAACCCAGACAATAAAAGAAGGTAAAAAGGTAACTGCCGGCGAGTCTAGTTCTGTAGAGCTGCCCCCTATTGTAGTAAGTTCGGATTCTTCAAGCGCAAGCGGGCTGAAAGGGGAAATTATTGCGGTTAATTCTCCGGAGCGCTTTGTAGTCTTTGATTTAGGCGAAGCTTCTGGAGTAAGGCCAGGCGCCTTACTTAAGGTTATGAGGGGTAATCGTGAAATTGCCACTATAGAGGTTATTGAAACTAGGAAAAATATATCCGCAGCAGATATAAAGGAAGTTGTGGGTGGTTTTGATATCCAGGAAGGGGATATTGTAATTACCAGATAGGTTCTTGTGTCTTCATCTAAAGTTACCATCAAAGAAGTGGCTAAAATGGCTGGTGTTTCGATTGCCACTGTTTCCCGCTATATCAATAAATCTCTCCATTTACGCGAAGAAAATCGCCGTAAAATTGAAAAAGCTATAAAAGAACTTGATTACCGGCCTCTGGTTTATGCCCGTCGATTAGCCGGAGGAAGGCTTAATACCTTTGGTTTAATTATCCCGGGCTATCAGGGTATATTTTATTCTTTTTACGCTTTAAAAATCATCAGAGAAGTGGCTGCGGCTTTGGATGAAAAAGAGATAGATATGCATCTTAATATTTACCGGGATAGAGATATTTTTAATTCGTCCTTGGTAGACGGAGTTATCATGGCAGATTTAATCGACAACAAAGACCAACTTTTAAGATTAAAAAAAGAAGGCACTCCCCTTGTGGTAATAAACAGAAAGCTTTCCGATGAGGATATAAATTTTGTCGCAGTCGACAACCATAAGGGCGCATATGAAGCTACTGAATTTTTGATTGACCACGGGCATAAAAATATTGTCCATTTAGCCGGAGACACCGAAGTCCAATGCGCTTGCCAGAGGATAGACGGGTTTAAAGCGGCTTTGAAGAAAAACGGGATAAAGGAAAGGCCGAATTCTGTTTGCCTAACGAATTTTTCCCGGGCAAGAGCCAGGGAGGAACTTGATAAATTATTTTCTTCAAAAGAGTTTCCCACTGCTATTTTTTGCTGCAGCGATGAAGTGGCAAGCGAGGTTTTAAATTTTGCCGATGAAAATTCAATCGAAATCCCGGAACAGTTGAGTGTTATAGGGTTTGATGATAATCCTAACATTTCCTTTCAGAATATGATGCTAACTACTGTGCGCCAGCCATTAACCCGAATGGCTAAAGAAGCTGTTAAAATATTAAAACAAAATATCGATAAAGAACTACCTTCCCAAAAAGTTATTCTTGAGCCTAAGCTTGTTATCCGAGACACGGTGGGCTTTCAAAAGTAGCTAAATTAGGTTTTTGAAACAAAAGATATTTTCTATATGTTGTGTAGTTTTCGGCAAAAATACACAATATTTGGTATTTTTCTTGACATATTTTTATTTTTATGATATAAGGTTTTATCGTTTCAATCCATTCAACCAGGCACAAAATCTTTAGTTCACTTAACAATATTTTTTAAATAAGTCAAATGTGAAGGAGGCAGTCATGGATCAGAAGTTAGGTTTTTCTGAAAACGCTATCGTTGTCTTAAAGAGAAGGTATTTGAGAAAAGATGGCAAAGGCCAGATAGTTGAAAATCCTAAGCAGATGCTTGGACGTGTGGCTAAGTCTATTGCTGCGGTTGAGCAAAAATACGGAGCTAACCGGGAAGAAATTAAAAATGTAGAAAATGTTTTTTTTCAAACTATGAAAAATTTAGAATTTATGCCCAATTCGCCCACTCTGATGAACGCGGGTAAAGATTTAGGGCAATTGTCTGCTTGTTTTGTTGTTCCGGTAGAGGATTCGATGGAGTCTATTTTTGACGCGATAAAATCGACTGCGCTTATTCATAAAACCGGCGGCGGAACCGGTTTTAGTTTTTCCCGGCTGCGCCCCCAAAGCAGTGTAGTAAAAACTACCGGAGGGGTGGCTTCCGGCCCGGTATCTTTTATGAAAGTTTTTGATTCGGCGACGCAGGCGGTTAAGCAAGGCGGTACAAGGCGCGGCGCGAATATGGGGATTCTGCGGGTAGACCATCCTGATATTTTAAGCTTTATCGGATGTAAGGCCAAAGACGGGGATATCGCTAATTTTAATATTTCAGTGGCAATCACCGACGATTTTATAGAAAAGGTCCTAGCCGGCCAAAAGTATGATTTAATTAATCCCAAAAATAAAAAAGTGGCAGGAAGCTTAGATGCTGTTGAGGTATTTAACCGGATAGCTGAGTGCGCCTATAATAATGGAGAGCCGGGAATAGTATTTATCGATAAAATAAATAAAGATAATCCTACCCCAAACCTGGGGGAAGTCGAAAGCACCAACCCATGTGTTAGTTCTGATACTTGGATAATGACTGAAGAAGGCCCAAGACAGGTTAAAGAACTATTGGGCAATAAATTTACTGCTATAGTTGATTCTAAAAAGTACGCAAGCCAACCAGAAGGTTTTTTTCAGACTGGAGTTAAGCCTGTCTATAAATTAAAAACAAAAGAAGGTTTTAATATTTGCACCACTCTAGACCATCCTTTTTTAAAAGTTGTTTATCGGAGCAGGGATAAGATAAAGAGTGAATGGGCTACTTTAGATTCTCTTGAAAGAGGAGATAAAGTTCTCTTAAATAATCATAAGTTTTTAAATAGATGGCAGGGAGATTTTTCTTTTAATGAGGGATATTTAGTAGGCCTGGTTTTAGGCGACGGAACTATAAAAAAGGATAAAGTTGTTATATCTTCGGTACTTAAGCCTTTTAATCACAGAAGTGATTTTAAAGGGTGGAGTCAAATAAAAACGAGAGACGAATACAGGTTATCACCGGTGTCTCTTAAAAATATTTGTTCTAAAACTGGACTAAAATTTCGCTCTAAAACAATAACTAATCTAATAGAAAAGGGTTCTTCAGAATTTTGTTCAGGTCTTTTAAGAGGGTTGTTTGATTCAGATGGATCAGTGCAGGGTACGCAAGAAAAAGGTGTGTCGATAAGGCTTTCTCAGAGCGACTTAACATTGTTAAAATCCGTGCAGAGGATTCTTATCCGATTTGGAATTTTTTCAAAAATTTATACTCATCGACGTAAACAAGGTAATAAATTGATGCCGGATGGAAAAGGGGGATACAAAGAATATTTTATTAAATCTCAACATGAACTTATAATTTCCGGAGAGAATATCTTTGAGTTTTCTGAAAAGATAGGATTTAAAAATTCTCAAAAAGCGGAGCGATTAAGGAAAAATCTGCAAAATTATAGAAGAAATTTAAATAGAGAACGTTTTTTAGCTACCGTAGAGAGCATAGAGTTTGATGGTACTAAAGAAGTTTATGATGCGCAAATCCCTGGTATAAATATGTTTGATGCTAATGGTTTTAAAGTTCATAATTGCGGCGAGCAACCTCTGCTTCCCTATGAAAGTTGCAACTTAGGTTCTATAAACCTGTATAAGATGCTTAAGAAAACCGGCCAGGGTTTTGAAGTCGATTGGGAGAAGCTTAAAAATATTGTCGGAATCAGCGTCCGGTTTCTCGATAATGTTATCGATGCTAATAAGTTTCCTTTGCCGCAAATTACTGAAAATACAAGAAAAACCAGAAAAATCGGATTAGGCATTATGGGATGGGCTACGATGCTTGGATTTTTAGAAATACCTTATGATAGTAAAGAAGCTATTGATTTAGCTAAACGGTTAATGAGTTTTATCCAAAAAGAGGCTCAAAAGGTTTCTATTGGGTTAGCTAAAAAGAAAGGTGAATTTCCCACTTGGGAGGGCAGCCGTTGGCAGAAGCAAGGGGTAAGAATCAGGAATGCCACCTTAACCACTATTGCCCCAACCGGAACGATAAGCATTATCAGCGGCCCTACTTCTTCGGGGATAGAACCTAATTTTTTCTTGTCTTATTTTCGTAATGTTTTAGACGGAGAAAAACTGTTAGAGGTTGACCCGGCTTTTGAATACTATGCAAAAAAGAAAGGATTTTATTCAAAAGAACTTATGAAAAAAATCGCATCCGGCATGAGTATTCAAAAAATCGATGAAGTTCCGGATGAAGCTAAGCGAATATTTAAAACTGCCATGGATATTTCTTCTTTTTGGCATATAAAAATGCAGGCCGCTTTTCAGGAATATACCGATAATGCTGTTTCTAAAACGATTAACCTTGCCTCTACTGCCGAGCTGGATGATGTAAAGGAGTCATACCTGCTAGCTTACAAGCTAAATTGTAAAGGGCTTACAGTCTATAGAGACGGGAGCAGAAGCGGACAAGTCTTAACTATCAACAAGAAAGAGGAAAAAGCCAAAAAAGAAGAACCGGGACAGAAAAAACAAGGATTCGTTCCTTATCCGAAACCCAGGCCAGAGGTGATTTTGGGTACGACGACCAAGGTTACCACAGGCTGCGGTAATTTATATATTACTCTCAATCAAGACGAAAATGGCCATTTTTTTGAAGTATTCACCCAGATGGGTAAAGCCGGCGGCTGCGCTGCTTCTCAGCTTGAAGCTGTAGGCCGGTTAGTCTCTCTTGCTTTGCGGGGAGGAATCGATATTAAAGTCATAGTGGAGCAGCTCAAAGGTATCAGGTGCCCTTCTCCTTCCTGGGATAAGGGAAAAAAGATATTTTCTTGTTCGGATGCTATTTCACGGGTATTGGAGAAAAGGGCGGTGGATCAAGAAAGAAAAGATAAAGATAGCAAAAAACAGGCAGGCCTTTCTTCCCAGGAAGACAGCCTTGCTGAGCCGAGGGAAAATAGTGTACCGGTAAAAAAAGAAGCACAATTGGCAGAAGCTTCACATAATGTAGTAGGGGTTTGCCCGGATTGCGGTTTTGCTCTCCGGCATCAGGAAGGATGCCTTCTCTGTGACGCTTGCGGCTATTCTAAATGTTAATTTTCAGAAGATATGGGACCAGAAGAAAAGATTACCGGTTATTTTAGTATTTTAAAGCAGAAAAAAATTATAGGGCCGTCTTATATTTTTATAGGCAATAATCTTGCGGTTGTCGGCCGGTTGTTAAAGATAATAAATTGCCAGGAAGCGAGCCAATACTGCAGCCAGTGTTGGAGCTGCAAAAGGCTTGATGACTTCAAACATCCCGACCTACTGGTTGTTGAGCCGGAAGGGATAAGCATAAAAATTAATCAAATAAGGCAAGCTATCCGGTTTTTGTCCAGGAGTAGCTATCTTGCGCCGAAAAAAACTTTGCTGGTTAAAGACGCTCAAAAATTAACCGAAGAAGCCGCTAATCTTTTTTTAAAGACTTTAGAAGAGCCGCCCGATAATTCTTTTATCGGCCTTATTTGTTCTAAATTAGAGGATGTATTGCCTACGATTATTTCTCGTTGCCGGAAGATATATTTGCCTTATCTTGAAAATAAGGCTATTAAATCCGAAGATGATCTCATAGCTGCTTTGAGCAGCGGATACTTTGGCCCGCAAAAGAGAAAAAATTTTTCTTTATTTTTAGAGAGTCTTATTATATTATTACATAAGCGCCTAAAGAATAAAATAAATTATACTGGCCAGCCAGAAAACGGTTTCTTGTCGGGTTTAAATTTCAAGGAAACAGTAACTATGTTAGAAAAATTATTTAAAATTTATCAGGCTTCCGGTACGGTTAATATAAATTTAGCCATAAATTTAATTAAAATGGGGTTGAAATGCAATTAGTATTAGTAAGGTTAAGAGAAGCGGGGCAGTTGACTACTTATAAAGCAAATTTATCGATAAAAGTTCATGATTATGTTGTAGTGGAAGCTGACCGGGGCAAGGATTATGGAGAAGTGCTTGAGATAAATGAAATAGAACAGCTCCTTCCTGCCAAGAAGGCTAATAATTACAAAAATATTATTAGAAAGATGTTGGAGCAGGATAAAAAGGTGCTTGTGGTGAATCAAAAAGAAGCGCAAGATGCTATGAAGCTTTGCCAGCGAAAGATAAAAGACTACAATCTGGCTATGAAATTAGTAGACACAGAGTATTCTTTTGATAAGAAAAAGCTTATTTTTTATTTTATTTCCGATAAAAGAGTTGATTTCCGGGAGCTGGTTAAAGAGTTGGCAAAAGTATTTAAAGTAAGGATCGAGATGCGCCAGATTGGCGCCCGGGATGAAGCCAAATTATTTGGAGGATTCGGGCCGTGCGGGCAACAGCTCTGTTGCTGCCGGTTTCTGAAGAATTTTGAACCGGTTACTATGAAAATGGCAAAAATCCAAAAACTCCCCTTAGGTTCGGGAAAAATTTCTGGTATATGCGGAAGGCTAATGTGCTGCCTTTCTTACGAGCATAAAATTTATAAGAGCTTATCTAAAAATCTTCCCAAAGAGGGGCAGCGGATTACCACCAAACAAGGTAAAGGAAAAGTAATTTCAGTTAATGTCCTAAAAAGAATTGTTTATCTAGAGGTAGAAGATAACAGGATAGAGAAAGTACAATTTTAAAATATGAAAAAATTTTATTTAACTTCGCCTATTTATTATGTAAACGCTAACCCTCATATTGGCCATGCTTATACAAATATTATTTGTGATTGTTTAGCCCGCTTTAGAAGAATCAAAGGCGAAAATGTATTTTTTCTTACCGGCACCGACGAGCATGGCGAAAAAATTCAAAAAGCCGCCAATGCAGAAGGTGTTAGCATTGAAAGTTTTATCGATAACAAGGTAGATGTTTTTAAACGTTTATGGCCAAAGCTTAATATATCTTATGATTTTTTTATCCGCACTAGCTGGCAGCAACATTGTGAGGTAGTCAGCAAAGTTATAGAAAAGCTTTATGAAAAAGGAGATATTTATAAATCGAAATACAGTGCTTTTTATTGTGTTGGTTGTGAAACTTTCTGGACCAGTTTGCAGCTTGTTGACACCGATAAATGCCCAGAGTGCCGGCGGCAAACCGAAAAGATAGAAGAAGAAAACTATTTTTTTAAATTATCTAAATACCAACGGTGGTTTAAGGAGCACCTAGAGGGCAACCCTGAATTTATCCGGCCTAAAATTCGTTATAATGAGGTAAAGAAGTTTTTAGACGGCCATCCTTTGACGGATCTCTGCATATCCCGGCCCAAAAAAAGAGTTTCTTGGGGAATAGATTTGCCCATAGATAAAAACTATGTAGTTTATGTTTGGTTTGATGCATTAATTAATTATATCAGCGGAATAGAGTATGGAATTGATTCAGAAAAATTTAATACATTTTGGCCGGCAGATATCCATTTTATCGGGAAAGATATTTTAAGGCATCATGCAATTTTTTGGCCGATTATGCTAAAAGCCTTGGGCCTGGAAATTCCCGGATGTATTTTTGCCCATGGGTGGTGGAAGATAAAGGAAGAAAAAATTTCTAAATCAAAAGGCAACATCGTAAATCCTTTTGATTTAATTAAGCAATTAAGCGAGCTTTTAGGCATAGACGAAGCTTTGTCAGCCGATGCATTCAGGTATTTTTTGATGAGAGAGATTCCGGTAGGGGCAGATGGCAATTTTTCTTTAGAAATTTTAATAGAGCGTATTAACTCTGACCTTGCCAACGATTTAGGCAATCTTGTTTACCGTAGTATTAATATGGTTCAAAAATATAATAAAGGAAGTGTTGCGGCTTCCGGAGGGGAGATGCCTTCTGAATTCAGAAAAAGCATTCTTAATCTGGAAAAATATTATGACGATTTTATGGCCGCAGGCCGGTTTTCCAAGGCTTTAGACGATATTTTTGCGCTTATCGGAATTATTAATAAATATATCGAAACCACCAAGCCTTGGAATTTAAAAAAGGAGAAAAAGGAAAAAGAGTTACTTTCTTTTCTTTATGCTCTCTGTGAAGGAATTCGGATTATTTCAATTTATCTTTATCCAATTATGCCAAAGACTTCTTTTTCGATTCAAAAACAGCTGGGGGTAAAGGATGTTTCTTTTTCCGGAGAAAAACTTAAATGGGGCAGTGAAGGCCGGTTTTTAATAAAAAAAGAAAAGCCTCTTTTCCCTAGAGTCGATGTTAGTTGATGCGCATTGTCATTTTAATTCATTACCAGAAAATATTACCGGTAAAGTCTCTGATTGGTTTATTGCTACCGGTAATAAAATCGTCGATTCGAGCATAGATTTAGAAACCAGCCGGAATTCTTTCCAGTTTTCAAAAAGGCATTCTTTTGTATACAATTCTTTGGGTTTTCATCCTTTTTACTATAATGATTTTTCTTTTGAAATTTATCAAGAATATAAAAATATTCTAAAAAGAAACAATAAAGTGGTTGCCTTAGGGGAGATTGGCCTGGATTACAAGGCAAAGATGCCGCTTGCCGGCCAGGAGGAAATACTGCAAAAGTGGCTGGAGCTGGCAAAAGAAAATGATTTAACTGTATTGATTCATCACCGCTTAGATAAAAGTAATTGGTATAGCAGTAAGTATCCGAAATTGCCGAGGATTTTGGCTATTTTAGATAATTATTTCTCTGACTATCGGAATGTAGTTTTCCATTGCTTCTCTTACTCTCCCCTTTTCCTAAAGGAGGTGGTAGACAGAGGAGGGTTTGTTTCCTTTTCGCTTAATCTGCTAAGAGGGAATAAGAAAATTATAAAATCCTTAAAAGAGTGCCCCCTGGAGAACTTGCTTTTAGAAACAGATTCTCCTTACATGAGAGTTGAGGGCAGGCCTTCCAGCCCTTTGGATATAAGGTCGGTTTATTCTTATGCGTCAGAGGCTAAAAATATTTCCAGTCAAGACTTGGAAGATAAGGTTTTAGTTAATATAGAAAAAGTTTTTAAAAAGATGAGGTAAGAATGAAATCAATAAAATTTAAAAATAAAAAATTATTCTATCTTGATCAAACAAAGCTCCCCGGCCAAGAAGTCTGGCGGGAGCTTACAACAATTCAATCTGGGCAGAAAGCCATAAAAAGCCTTAGGGTAAGAGGCGCGCCGCTGCTTGGGGTTTTTGCCGCTTATTGTATTTGCATACATTTAGATGCTCTTTCGAAAAGAAAATTTTTTTTCTTGAAACAGCTGAAAAAATCTTTTGATTTTCTTAAAACAGCCCGGCCAACCGCAGTGAACCTGTTCTGGGCTTTAGACAGGCTGGATAAGGTTGTTTCTAAAAATGAAAGTAAAACCGTTAAAGAGATTAAGGAAATAATTATAAAAGAAGCTAAGCTTATCCATCAAGAAGATATTTCAACTTGTGAAAAGCTGGCAGATTTCGGCGCAGCTTTGCTAAAAAACGACGAAAATATTTTAACACATTGTAATACAGGATTTTTAGCTACTTCGGGCCAGGGGACAGCTTTGGGGGTAATTTTTAAAGCAAAGCAACAAGGGAAAAATCCAACAGTTTATATCGACGAAACCCGCCCTCTTCTTCAGGGAGCGCGTTTAACCGCTTGGGAATTACGTAAAAAAAAGATAAAATCATTTTTGATTACCGACAATAGCGCCGCGTTTTTGATGCAAAAGAAAATGATAGATAGTATTATTGTCGGCGCCGACAGAATTGCTGCGTCCGGGGACACCGCTAACAAAATCGGCACCTATAATTTAGCTGTTTTAGCTGATTATCATAATATTCCTTTTTATGTCGCGGCGCCCCAAAGCACTTTTGATTTAAGCTTACAAAAAGGAGAAGATATAGTTATTGAAAAAAGAGACGGAGCGGAAGTAAAAAAAGTTTTAGGCGGGGCTTTCATTTGCCCGGCTGAAACAAAAGCTCTTAATTTTGCTTTCGACCTTACTCCTTCAGGGCTGATTACGGCGATTATAACTGATAAGGGGGTAGTATATCCGCCTTATAAAAAAAATATTAAGAAATTAATTAAATGGTAGTAATTTCAAAATCTGTTTCCCAGACAAAAGAGATAGGTAAGCAGTTTTCTAAGTTTTTAGAAAAACAGGATATAGTATTGCTAAAAGGGCAGTTAGGCGCAGGCAAGACTGTATTTGTAAAAGGCCTGCTAGAGGGTTTAGGTTATAAAAAGTTAGTTTTAAGCCCCTCATTTACCTTAGTTAGAAGGTATAAAGCCGGCAAGATATTAGTGAATCATATAGATTTATACCGGCTCGATAGGAAAAGTCTTAGCTCTATAGATATCGAAGAATATTTATATGGTAAAGATAGTATTTCGATTATTGAATGGGGCAAAAAAATAGAGCCTTATTTAGAAAAATATTTTATAGTTGATTTTTCTTTTATAAATATGGAAAAAAGAAAACTATTATTTTCTCAAAAAGGTTATAAGAGAAACCTAAAAATAGGATTATGAATATATTAGCGCTGGATTGCTCATCAAAAAAGTTATCTTATAGTATTGTAAAAAATGACAGCCTCATTTATCAATATGACCGGGTTATTGATAGAGGAGCGTCTTTTTTTATCATTAAATTAGAAAAAACTCTTAAAAAGCTATCGATGCAAATAAGAGATTTTGATCTTTTTGCGATAGGCTCGGGCCCGGGTTCTTTTACCGGCTTGCGTATTTCTTTTAGTATAGTTAAAGCTTTTGCTTTGGTAGCCAAAAAACCTGTATTTTCACAAAATAGTTTTTTTTCTTGCGCTTATCCTTTTAGGCACCGGGAAGAAAAAATCGCTGTTATTGCCGACGCTAAAAAAAATCTTGTTTATGCCGGATTTTTTATTTCAGGCAAAAAGGGATTACGGCAAAAATCCAGGCTTAAGCTGATGGAATTAAAAGATTGCCTGGAGGAAGGAAAAGAGTATTTATTCATAACTTATGATTCTCATTTGCGCAAAAAGGCCAAAGAGGTTAAAAAAAATATTAGATTCTATCAAAAAGATATATACCCTCGAGCTAAATACTTTATTGATAATAATAATTTTGATAAAATAAGTTGCAATTTAGAAAAATTAAAACCGTTATACCTGCATTCGATAGATTGCCAGGTAAGAAAAAGAAAGTAGGAAAATATGCGCCGTCAGGTTTGGGTTGATATCGATTTAGGAGCGCTTTCTGATAATATCGGAAAGATCAAAAGTATTGTAGGCAGTTCCGTAAAGATCTTGGCTGTTTTAAAACAATCTGCATATGGCCACGGGATTATTCAGGTAGCCCGGAAGCTTTATGAAGAAGGTGTTGACGCTTTTGGGGTAGGCGGGATCAATGAAGCTATACAGCTTAGGGAAGACGGTTACCGGGGCCAGATAATCTTACTTAGCATAGTTTCTAAAGAGTTGGCCGCTTTTTTTATCCGTTTTGGCATAACTCCCACTGTTGCGGATTTAAGTTTTGCCCGGGAATTAAACCGCGAAGCTTTAAAAATTAAAAAGGTCGTCCCCGTCCACATAAAGGTAGATACCGGCATGGGCCGGCTTGGTTTTTACCCGGATCAAATATACCCTTTCCTGGAAAAATTAAAAAAATTCTCCTGGCTTTCATTAGAAGGGCTTTACACTCATTTTCCCGCAGCCGATACTAATTTTAATTTTACCAACCGGCAGTTAAATATTTTTCGAAAATTAATTAAGGATTTAAAAACAAAAAGCATAGATTTTAACTATTACCATAGCGCAAATAGCTTAGGGGTAGTTAATTATCCCAATTCTTATTTAAATATGGTTAGGCCGGGGCTTATCCTTTACGGGATTAAACCTTCTGCTGATTTGAGGGTAGAATTAAAACCGGTTTTAAGCTTTAAAGCAAAAATAATTTTTATAAAAGAGATTCTCCCCGGCAAAACAGTAGGTTATGGAAGGGAGTTTATCGCTAAAAAAAAGACAAGAGTAGCGACGGTTTCGGTTGGTTATGCTGATGGATACCCCTGGGCTTTATCAAATTGCGCTAAAGTGTTGATTAAAGGTAAAATATTTAGTATTGCCGGCCGGGTTTGCATGGACCATATTATGATTGATTTAGGGCAAGATAAAGAAATCAAGAAGGGAGATGTTGTCACCTTGATTGGCAAAGATCAGGATAAAGAGGTAAAAGCCGAAGATTTAGCCTCTTGGGCCCAAACTATTCCTTATGAAATCGTAACCCGTATATCCAGAGAAATCCCCCGTTATTATTTAAACAAATCAACGGATTAGAAATAAGCCGGTTATTCCTATGCTGAGAAAAAAAAGCGGCGCTAACCAGGCGGAAAAGAAGGGAAGAATCATTCCCGATTTACCTAAAGCGATGCTGATTGAATCAGTTAAAGAATAGACAAGTGAAAAAATCAATCCTACCCCTACCGCTGCGAAGGCAGCCTTTCTTTTTTTTATCTCCAGGGCAACCGGCAGAGAGCCGATAATTAAGAATAAGTGGGAAAATGGGGAAGCTATTTTTTTATAGAAATCAATTTTTAGATTTTTAAGAAGTTTTCCCCTGGTGATTTTTTTAAGATCATTGATTTGTTCTTTTATCTTTTTGAGCGGGGAAAATTGGATGAACATGCTTTTTTCGAATATGAGCTCATTTGGTTTTTTTGCTAAAGCAATAGGCTTTTTTTCTATAATGAGAGGCGCTTGTCTTTGTTGTTTTCTGCTTTCTAAGTTGGTTTCTACTATATTGTAGCCTATCCATCCTTGTTCTTGGTATTGTATCGATTTACAATGAATTTTTTTTAAAAGTTTTCCTTCGCTGGTTTGTTTAAAAATTATTACATTTTTTAATTTATTTTTTTGCGGCAGGAATACTTCAATAAAAAAAAGGGAATTTCCTGAGCTAAAGGCCAAGTTTCTTATTTCCGACTTTTTAGTTTCTTTTTCAATGTATTGGGTTTTTACCTTCTGCATTTGTGTTTGTGACTTTATAAGTATTTTTTCCTGAAGGAAAAAAACAAAACAAGATATAAAAAGAGCAAGGAAGATAGCCGGATAGGCAATTCTTAAGGTGCTTATCCCTGAGGTGCGGATACTTATTAATTCGTTGTTTTTAGCTAAATTACTGTAGGTATAGAGCGCACTCATCAAAAGGGCCAAAGGGCTTACTCTTAAAATTATCAGCGGTAGGTAAAAAAGGTAATATTTGGCAACGATAATTAAAGAAGGTTTATTTTGCAATATATCAGAAAGGGTAGAAAACAGGTCTATTAATATGTGCAGGCCGGTAAATAAAAAAAGAATGAATAAATAAGAAAGTATAATATTTCTTAAAATATATTTATCTAAAATTCGCATATTTGTAAAAAAGGAAAATACCTGCCAGTGTTACCACTATATTAGGCAGCCACATAGCCAAAAGAGGCGGCAGGATATGGTATTGGGTTAAGGTTTCACCAAGAAGGAAGAATAAATAGTAAATACCTGCGGTCAAGGCTGCTACGATGAAGTTTATTGATTTTTCTCTGTGTTTTATTATCATCGAAACTCCAAATCCTAAGATAACAAATGCAAGCGGGGCGAAAGAAAAGCTTATTCTGCGATGAAATTCTGATAAAAATTCGAAAGGAATTTCTGCTTTATTGTTATCGGGGATTTTTTTCCGGAGGGTATTTATTTTTTTTTGCAATTCTTCTAAACGCATGTCTTTAGGCTTTTTTTTGATTATTGTTTCTTTGTCTTTTTGAATCGGCAGGTCCATAAAAAAACGTTTAAAATTAAGCCGGTAGGGGCCGGTTGCGTTGCTGGCATTAGTCATATCACGGAAACCTTGTTCAAGCTTTACTTTTAATATATTTTTGTCTACGACAAATTTACCTCTTTTTGCGAAGGTTATCTCAGTTATATCTTCTTCTTTGTTGGTTTTATAGATGTAGATATTTTTTAAATTTTGATTATTTTTATCGGTAACATAGAGAATATGGTCTTTAAAATCATCTAAGAAAACCCCGGGTTCTATAAGCGCCGGCAGATTCTTCGAATAAGTAGTTTTTAGTTGAGTATGGTAACGAAAATGAGTATCGGGGATAACTTTGCTTTTTAAAAAGAGCAAAAAAAGCGAAAAGATTAAACCAATCAACAAAAACATGGAAAAAATTTTGATCAGCGATACTCCCGAACTTTGGATTGCCACTAATTCATTGTCGACTATTAATCTTCCGATAGTTAGAAGTATTGCAAATAAAAAAGCGAGAGGGATAGTATATTCTGAAATTCTCGGGACGATGAAATAAAATATCTTGAATGCCGACAAGACCGGAATTCCTTTTCTTATTATCATATCTGATATTTTATAAAGGCTGCCGCCTAAGAAGAATATATTTATTATCAAAAACGAGAAAGTAAAGACAGTTAAAAATTCTTTTAAAATATAGGTACGTAATATTCGCATTTTTTATCGGTATTTTGGTTATTTAGCTAAAGTGATTCCATAAATTTTATTTGCGCCTTTTTCCCAGAGAGCTTTTCCACAGGCTAAAATTGTAGCGCCGGTTGTAAAGACATCGTCAACCAAGAGTATATTTGTGTTTTTAGCGCTATTCTTTGCTGTAAACTTTCCAGATACATTTTCTTTTCGTTTTTCTAAGGAAAGTTTGGTTTGGGAATTTTTAATATATTTTGAGCTTATTATATCATCTTTTAAGGGTAATTGAAAATAGTTTGCTAATTGTTTGGCCAACAGTTTTGATTGGTTGTAACCTCTTATCTTTATTTTGTAGGGGTGGATAGGGACAGGTGTTATAAAATCATAATTTAGCGGTTTAAACCCTATTCTATCTAATTGCTCAATCATTAATTTTGCAAGCGCGGGGGCCAGGTAATCATAATTGCTGTATTTAAAAAGATGGATTAAGGTTTTGATCGGATTTTGGTAGCTGTAACTGCTGGCTACTTTAAGATTATTTTGATTTATCTCTATTTGGCTATAGCAGCCGGGAGGAGTAAGGAATTTTATTTGATTTTGGCAGTTGCGGCAAAGGTACTCCCCGCTTATTTTAGCTTTACAGTTTAGGCAAGTTAAAGGGAAAAAGAGGTTTTTTGCGGTTACCGCCCATCTTCTTAGCATAAGATTATTGTAATTTCTTCTTTTATTTATACAAGGAAAAATTAATAATCTTATCCTTCTTAGCTCTTTTTTTCTCAATATTCTATAGTATAATATTTACCAAGCAATAGAGATCAATAAATAATCTTATGTTTGTAACTATTATTTTAATTTTGTTTTATTGGATTATTCTCTCCTTTTCATCTTTATTTGTAGGTGTAAACAGCTATCTTCAGGCATTTTTCCCCCTTGATTTCAGAGAGCTTGCTTTACGCTTTGCCGGTCTATTTTTTATTTTATTGGGCAATCTGTATCTATTATCAAAGCTTGGTAAAGATAGGCAGAAAGCGGCGGTAAAAAAAGAAGACAATGAATTAAAGCAATATCTTCCCGAAATAAGATCAGAACTTAACAGGATGGGGGAAAGCAAAAAAAAATCCAGAGAAAATGTTGATTTTTCCGGCCAGAGTTTTGTTTACAAGGTGACCAATTCTATATTAAAATTATCATTTAGCGGTATTTCTTCGGCAACATTTACCAAGCTTGCCTTGGCTTTGATCGTTTCGGAAAAACATTTTATTAATTGTGTTGGCGCAGTATTTTTTTCTGGCGCAAACCAGCCTAATTTTCTCACCTTTAAAAATTCCTACAATATGCCCTCTTCTTTATCTAAAGAGTGTAAAAATATAAGCTTTCAAAAGTGTATTTGCGGAGAAGCTGCTCAAGAAAAGGCCATCCGTTTTTTTGAAAATCATAAGAATTGCCCTTTTTTCTCAGACAAAAAGAATTTTAAGGAACATAGTCATTACTGCATTCCTTTGATGAATCAGGGTAATTTACTGGGAGTAATTGAATTTATTTTGGCCCCCGGAAGCAGGAGGACGCAAAAATCTGATCAATACCTTATGGACGCAGCTAACGCTATGGCTTTAGGAATGAAGCGCAAGCAGGAGTTGGGTCAAACTACCGAGATAAATAAGTGCCTCTGCGGGCTTGTCGGGAACCCCGAAGAAAATATTAAAAAATTACTCCATTTATACGGGGAAGTTTCAGAAAGTTCTTGCGCATTTTATAAAAAGCATAATCCTGCAACCGGCGTTTTAACTTCGTTTGCTCAATATAGGCCTCCTCGTTATTACGATGACCGGGAGGCAGAGGATTCTATCGGCCAAGATATCATAAATAGCCGGCAGCCGCTCATAGTTATAAGAGGGTTAACCGAAACTAAATATATAAAGAAAAATCTCAATATTGCCCGCAATGATTTTATCACCTGTGTCGGTTCGGTAGTTAAACTCCAAGAAAAGCCTATAGGAGTGGTTTATGGTTTTTACCAAGTAGATTTTATTCCAAGCAGGAAGGGCCAGGAACACCTAAAAAGGATTGTTTCAGCTATAGGCAGAGAGGAGGAACGCCTCTCTAAAAATAAGGTTTTAAAAGAAGCTTATTCGAAATTAAAAAAAGCTCAAAGCAATCTGGTGCAATCTGAAAAACTTGCCGCCTTAGGAAGGTTTGCTTCTGGTATAGCCCACGAGGTTAAAAACCCTTTAGGAGTTATTCTCGGGGGCGTAGAATTTCTCCAGAGAAAGATTGTTAATTCGGACAAGAGCATAGTGATGGCTTTGGAAAAAATAAAGGGTTCTACCTTGCGGGCAAATAAAATAGTACAGAATTTGCTTACCTTTTCAAAGCCTTCGGCAAGGAAAAATGAAGTTATTGATTTAAAAAAGTTAATCGAAGAAACTCTTTCTTTGCTTGGCTATAAGGTTTCACTTGTAAATATAAAAATAGTTAATGAGGTTAAGCACTTTTCCCAAGGGGTAATTGGGGATAAAAACCAGATTCAACAGGTTTTATTTAATCTATTCCTTAATGCTATAGAAGCTATGCCCAAGGGGGGAAAGCTTAAGGTGAAAGCTTACAAGGCATCCAGCCCCAAGGAGTTAAAGGGCAAAAATAGCTGCGTAGTTGAGATAACGGATACAGGAGAAGGCATCCCGGAGCAGAATTTAGCTAAAATATTCGAACCCTTCTTTACTACCAAAAGAGATAGTAAGGGGACTGGCTTAGGCCTTGCAATGTGTAAAATGATAGTTGAGAACAACCAAGGGAAGTTGTCAATTAAAAGCAAGCTCCATAAAGGGGCTAAGGCTGAGATATTCCTGCCGTTAAATGCCTAAAGTTGATAATTTTAGCGAAAGGATGCCATTTAAAAAAAGACAGGGAGGTAAGCAATGAAGGATCAAAGAAAAAAGATATTAGTAGTAGACGATGAGGAGGATTTAACTTATTTTTTAAAGGCTAACCTTGAGATAGAAGAAAATTATGAGGTTTTTATTGTAACCAGGGCAAAAGATGCTTTTAAGTCGGCGCTCAAATATAAACCTGACTTAATAATTTTAGATATAATGATGCCGCAGGTTGACGGAATTGAAATTTTAGAAAAAATCAAAAATTCAAAAAATACCCTGGATATTCCGGTAATTATCTTGAGCGCAAAGATTGATGATGCTACGAAAATAAAAGCGGCTAAGCTCTATGTTGAATGTTACATTACAAAACCGGTCCAGATAGAAGAATTAAAAGAAAAAATAAAAGAAGTCTTTTTGCATTATTAATTACATGAATTATGAATAATGTTTTTGATATTGTATTTGATGATCAATATTTTTTGGTTTTAAATAAAATAGCCAGGATAGTGGTCCAACCCGGCCCAAAAAAGGAAAAACGGACTTTAACTTCTTTGTTGGAAAAGCACCTGAAAGAAAAAATATATATATGCCATCGTTTAGATAAAAACACTCAGGGTTTAATTATCTATGCGAAAAATAAAAAAGTTCATAAAAATATTACCGGCCAATTTCAAAGAAGAGAGGTTAAAAAAAAATACTTGGCGTTAACCGAAGGTAATTTTAAAAAAGGTAAAGGGACATTTAGAGGCTTGATTCTTGATAAAGAGGGCAGAAGATTTAAGGAAAAACCAAAAGAAAGCGAAACGTTTTATAAGGTTCTGGAGAGGCGTGAAGGATTTGATTTTTTAGAGCTTATTCCCAAAACCGGCAGAACTAATCAGATAAGGATTCATTTGGCGCAAGCCCGGCACCCAATTCTTGGAGAGAAAAAATATGCCTTCCGGCGCGATTTCATGATAAAATTTAATAAATTAGCCCTTTGTGCTTATTGGCTTCAGTTGAGGCACCCGGTAAGCAGAGAGCGGATTGTTATAAAAATAGGCGTGCCTGAATATATGAAAAATTTTATAGAAACAAGGAGGTAATTATGGTTTTAGGAATTATGTTTCTTTTAGCGGGTATTTTAATTGCGGTTTATCCGCCTTTATTGTCTTTAATTATCGCGGCAGTATTAATTGTTTTAGGGGTGGTATCTATTTATATCGGGTATCAGTTAAAAAAGATAGATCGAAAATCCGGCGATCCATTCATAGATTTTTTCTTCAGATTTTAGGATTTAGCAGTTAGATGAAGTTTAAAATAATAAATGAAACTAAGGAAATAGATTTAGTCAGTTCTGCCCAGGTTGCCTCCGGATTTTTTTTGAGGCTTTGGGGTTTAATGTTTAGGAAAAAAATAGGAACAAATCAAGCCCTTATTTTTTATCAAGCCCCTTCGATACATACTTTTTTTATGCGTTTTCCCATCGATATTATATTTTTAAATAAGCAGATGGCGGTAAAGCGGATAGTCCATTCCCTGCCTCCCTGGAGAGCGGTTTTTTGCCCAGGCGCCTACGTTACTATTGAGCTGCCTTCAGCCAAAATCAGCCAAGTTAAAGCTCAAATAGGCGACAAAATCAAAATAACACCTCTAACCTCCACCCTCATAAAATAAGGGGACGTTTCCCTCATTTATAAGCCCTTGTTAACCAATTACTTATAGACTGGCATTTTCCGCTCGCAATGAGTGGGAACCTTCAATCAACCTAATTTATATTGACTGCTTAGGTTTTTTCGTTTATTATACTTTTTTGCAAGTTTATTAGCGGTAGATTAAAGAGGTTGGTTATGATTAAGGTAGGTGTTTTAGGAGCGACAGGCTTTACTGGGGAAAAACTGGTGGATATTTTATTATCTCACCCAAAGGTAGAACTCTCTTACCTGGGGTCAAGAACTAAAAATAAAATACTTTATTCAGACATTTTTCCTAAGTTTTATAAAAAAATTTCAATAAAATGCGAGCCTCTTGATATTAAAAAAGCAGCCGGTGTTTGTGACCTTTTATTTTTATCTTTGCCTCATACCGTTTCAATGCAGTTTGTTCCTAAAATTTTAAAAAAAGGCAAAAAGGTAATTGATCTTTCAGCAGATTACCGTTTCAAAAAGGCTCAGCTTTATGAAAGGTTATATAAAAAGAAACACCAAGATAAACAAAATTTAAAAAAAGCTGTTTATGGTTTGCCGGAGTTATTTAAAGATAAAGTCAAAGGAGCGCGGTTGTTAGCCAACCCAGGTTGTTACCCGACCTCGATTATACTTGCTTTGTACCCTTTGTTGTCGGAGAAACTGATCACAGGCAAGGTTGTAATCGATTCTAAGTCAGCAATTAGCGGCTCCGGCCGCAAAGCTGTGATAGAGAATCATTATTCCAATGTAGCTAACAATTTCTGGGCCTATAAGCCGTTTGTCCATCAGCATCAGCCCGAGTTTACTGAAGTTTTAAAAGATAAAATAACCGGTTCTTTAACTTTTTCTTTTCTTCCTCAAGTGGCTGGCTTTGAAGCAGGGATTTATTCTGTTATTCATTTTTCTTGCGCAAAAAAGGTCACCAAAGATAAATTGAATAAAATTTATAATAAGTATTACCGCCAGAGCCCCTTTATCCGGATTAATCGCAAAATTCCTAAAATAAAAGATGTGGCAGGGACAAATTTTTGTGATATAGGTTTTGCTGTAGATAAAAAAGGTTTTGAGGCGGTAGTAATTTCGTCTATCGATAATTTAATTAAAGGAGCCGCGGGCCAGGCAATTCAAAACATGAACCTGATGCTTGGCTTCAAAGAGACTACGGGGCTTCTTTCTTTGTAGAGAAAATCCATCAAGATAATGAAACACTACAAACTTCCACAAGGCTTTTTAGCCGCAGGGGTAAGTTGCGGAATTAAAAAAAATGACTATGATTTAGGTTTAATTTTATTTAAACAACCTTATCGGGTTATTGGATTTTTTACAACTAATTGTAATGTTTCTTATTCGGTTTCTTTGTCAAAGAAAAACATTAAAAACCCTGTTTCTGCTATTTTGGTAAATAGCGGCAATGCCAATTGCTTTTCACATAAAGAAGGTTACCGGGATACAGAGGAGATAACAAAAAAACTTGCTGAGCAGTTAGAGGTGGGAGAGGAAACAGTCCTTTTTGCCTCAACCGGGATTATCGGGAAAAAATTAATGAAAAAAAACATTATAAAAAACATTCCAAAGCTTATAAAAAATTTAGAAGATAATTCAGATAAATTTTCAAAAAGTATTTTGACAACAGATACTCACCCCAAGGTTATTTCTAAAACCATAAACTTTAGTAAAAAAAAGGTTACTATTACAGGGGTGGCCAAAGGCTCTGGGATGATAAAACCTAATTTAGCCACAATGTTAGCCTTTGTTTTAACTGATGCTGATATTAATTTAGGCATTTTAAAAAAACAGGCAAAAGATTCGGTGGAAAAAAGCTTCAATGCGATAAATATCGATGCAGCAGAAAGCACTAATGATTCTTTGTTTGTGGCATCAAGCAAGAAGGTTTCTTTATCTAAACAAGAGCAAAAAAAGTTTTTTATTGAATTTCAAAAAATTATGGTTGATCTTGCAAGGCTTATAGTTAAAGATGCAGAAGGCGCAACTAAGTTTGTGCAGCTTGATATCCGGGGCGCCAAAAGTAAGAAGGAAGCTAAAATGATAGCTGAAAAAATATCAGGTTACATTTTATTTAAGTGCGCCCTTTACGGGAATAATCCTAATGTAGGAAGAATCGTTGCGGTGCTGGGCCAAGCTCAAATTAAGCTAAACGAAAAAGATTTAAAGATAAAATTTGGTTCTTTGACCAAAAAAGATGTTAATATTATAGTAGATTTAAATAGGGGAAAGTGTAATTGGCGAATTTACACTTGTGATCTTAGCCCTGAATATGTAAAAATAAACGCCAAATATAATTAACCTAATTTAAAAATGGCTAAAGTAAACATTTTTTTTGTGTACTTTGTAAAATCTAATTATATCTGGATTTTGTGTAATCTGTGATTATGAAAGAAGCAATAAAAAAAGCAGATATCTTGATAGAGGCTTTGCCGTATATAAAGAAGTTTCATAAAAAGATTTTTGTTATAAAGTATGGCGGTTCTATTTTGGGCGAAGAGAGGGTGCGCAGCTCTGTGCTTGAGGATATAGCTTTTTTGAAATTTGCGGGTATTCGCCCGATAGTTGTCCATGGGGGAGGCCCCAATATAACCGAAAAGTTAAAAGAATCCGGCATCGAAACAGATTTTTTCCAAGGCATGAGGGTTACCGATAAAAAAACCTTAGCAGTGGTAGAAGAAGAGTTGAATAATTTAAATAGTTTGATAGCTAACGAGATAGAGACGCATTCAGTTAAAACAAAGAAATTCAGAAGGCAAAATGCGCTGCTTCAGGTAGAAAAGAAAAAAGCTGATATCGATTTAGGTTATGTAGGCAATATCATTGACTTTGATAGAGAACAGTTGGAGAAAGTTTTGGCAGGCAGCATCCCTGTAATTTGTCCGATGGGCCTTTCTAAAGAAGGAGAAGCTTTTAATATCAACGCTGACGAAGTAGCTTATTTTTTAGCTTCAAAGCTTGCTGCGGAAAAATTGGTGATATTAACCGATGTTCCCGGAGTAATGCGGAACTCTAAGGATGAGGATTCTTTGATTTCAACAATTAACTTGTCTCAGGCCGAAGCCCTTATCAAAAATCAAATAGTATCCGAAGGGATGATTCCAAAAATCAGGGCCGCGGCTTCCGCTGTCGAGTCCGGAGTTAAAAAGGCTCATATCGTGGATGCAAAAATATCTCATGCATTATTGCTTGAAATATTTACCAAACAAGGTATATGTACAGAAATAGTTAAGTAATCGCCACAGGGAACACAGAACGCAAGTAATAGTAAGATTTACAGAAAACGCAGATAACTAGAGAAAATAAAGAATAAACATAAAGAAGCCTAATGGATATAAAAACACTATATCAAAAGTACAGTTTAAATACTTATAGCCGCCAGGGGCCGGTTTTTGTAAAAGGTAGAGGCAGTTGGTTGGAGGACCAGGAAGGGAATAAGTATTTGGATTTATTTCCCGGCTGGGGTGTCTCTATTTTGGGGCACTGCCATCGGCGTTTAACTCAAGTTATTAACAGCCAGGCAAAAAAACTTTTGCATTTACCGAATAATTTGTTTTCTTCAGAGCAAGCGTTGCTGGCTAAAAAAATCAGCCAACTCAGTTTTAGGTCAAAACTATTTTTCGCTAATTCGGGGGCAGAGGCGGTTGAGGCGGCGATTAAATTTTCCCGTCTTTGGCGGCCGGGTGACAACCAGATAGTGGTTATGAAAAATTCTTTTCATGGCAGGACCTTTGGAGCGTTATCGGCAACAGGGCAAAAAAAATACAAGCAATATTTTAAACCGCTGCTGTCCGGATTTAAAGAGGCAAAGTTTAATGATTTCGGCCATCTAAAAAGTAAAGTTGGCCCGAAAACATCAGCGATATTTTTAGAGTTAATCCAGGGAGAAGGCGGGGTTAACATCGCTGAAAAAGTTTATATGGAAAAAATAGCAAAATTTTGCCGGGAGAATAAAATATTGCTGATTATCGATGAAGTTCAAACCGGGATGGGCCGGACCGGCAAAATGTTTTGTTATCAACATTATAATTTGACGCCCGATATTTTAATTCTATCTAAAGGTTTAGGGGCAGGTGTTCCTATTTCGGCTGTAGTTGTTAAAAAAAGAATCGCTGATATAATAAAACCCGGCATGCACGCTTCTACTTTTGGCGGTTCGCCTTTTGTGACCAGAGTCGCCAGTGAAGTTTTTGATATTATAAAAGAAGAAAAAATTTTGGATAACGTAAGGAAACAAGGGAGTTATTTAAAAAAATCACTCTTGAAGTTAAAAGATAAATTTTCTTCAATAAAAAAGGTAAAAGGAGTGGCGCTTATGCAGGCTGTCGAATGCAGCCGGCCGACTATTCCGATTTTTAAAACAGCGTTAGAGAAAGGCCTGATTGTAAATTCGACTCAAGGGAACATTTTAAGGATTATGCCGGCTTTAAACGTTAATAAAGCAGAAATCGATAAGGGAATCGGGATTTTAGAAAGCGTTTTTGAGTTGTATGAATAAAAAAAACTTTATCACCTTAAAGGATTTTAGTAAGCACCAGCTTATAGATTTAGTTAACTTGGCTGAGGAGATAAAAAGTTATCCTCAGGATTTTAGCAGCTTTTTGTCGGGTAAGCATGTAGGGTTATTGTTTCAAAAGCCGTCTTTGCGGACTAAAACTTCATTTTATTTGGGAGCCCAGCAATTAGGTGCCGGCGCTATCTATTATGACCCGGAAGAAATCCGCCTTGGCCAAAGAGAAGAAATTCGCGATGTTTCCCGGACACTTTCTCAATATTTAGATATAGCAGTGTTGCGTACTTTTTTTCATCAGGACATCTTGGAGTTTGTTCGGTTTTCTTCTATTCCGGTAGTAAACGGCTTAACCGATTTATTGCATCCTTCTCAAATTATAGCCGATTTACTTACTTTAAAAGAATTAAAAGGAAGGATCGAAGAAATTAAAGTTGCCTACATTGGAGATATGAATAATGTTTGTAGTTCTTTGATGAACGCTTTTTCAATATTAGGGGGTAATTTAAGGATAGCTGCTCCCCGGCAATGTTTTTTAAAACCGGAAATTATTAGCCAAATGGAGGCTAAATTTAACGAAAGCGGAGGCTCTTTAGTTATTAGCAGTTCTCCCGAAGAGGCGGCAGAAGGAGCCGATGTTCTTTATACCGATGTTTGGGCTTCGATGGGCAAGGAGCAAGAGATAAAACAAAGAGAGAAAATCTTTAAAAATTTTCAAATTAATGATAAAATCCTAAAGAAGGCAAAAAAAGATAATATCGTTATGCACTGCCTTCCGGCTCATCGCAATCAGGAAATTTCGGATTCAGTTTTTGAAGGAGATAATTCGGTGGTGTTTTTACAAGCTGCTAATCGTTTGCATGCGGCTAAAGCCATTCTCGTTTTTATTTGGGACAAATGAAAAAACAAAAATTAATTTTAGCATATTCGGGAGGATTAGATACCTCGTGTTGCCTTAATTGGTTAAAAGACAAGGGGTTTGAAATTATTTGTTTTTCCGCTAATTTAGGCAGTGAGTTTTCGCCCAAGGAGTTAAGAGCCAAAGCTAAAAAAAGCGGAGCTTTTAAAATTTATGTTAAAGATTTAAGGAAAGAGTTTTCCCAAAATTACATTCTACCGTCACTTAAGGCAGGCGCCTTATACCAAAATAAATATTTACTTAGCACCGCTTTAGGCAGGCCCTTGATCGCAAAATATTTAGTTGATATTGCCAAATCCGAAAATGCCGGATATGTTGCTCATGGTTGCAGCGCAAAAGGTAATGACCAAATAAGATTAGAATTGGCAATTAAATCTCTTGCCCCGGATTTAAAAATTATAGCGCCTTTGCGCAATTGGGAGTTGAGCTCCCGGGAAGAGGAAATTGATTATGCTAAAAAGAATAACCTGCCAATAGATTCGACAAAAAATAAAATATTCAGTATTGACAAAAATATTTGGGGAGTAAGTATCGAAGCGGGGTTATTGGAAGATTTAAATAACCGGGTTCCGGAAGAGGCTTATATTTTAACTAAATCCGTTCACGCTGCTTTAAAAAAGCCGGAAAGGGTCGAGATTGAATTTCAGAAAGGCAAACCGGTAAAAATAAACAAAACAACTTTAACCTTAACCAATATTATCGAAAAATTAAATAAGATCGGGGGGAGGCATTCGATTGGCCGCACCGATTTAATCGAAGATAGAGTAGTAGGAATAAAATCGAGAGAAATTTATGAGGCTCCGGCGGCTTGGATTCTTTATAAAGCTTTAAGAGAAATAGAAGAATTGGTGTTTGGCAAAGAAATGCTGGAATTTAAAAAAATTGTTTCATCTTATTATGCTGATCTTGCCTATCGTGGGCTGTGGTTTTATGAATTAAAAAATTCTTTGGATGCTTTTATCAATAAATCGTCAAATAAGCTAAGTGGTAAGGTTGAGCTGGAATTATACAAAGGCAACATTGTTACTTTAAAAAGAAGTTCCCGGTATTCTTTGTATGAAAAACGTTTAGCTACTTATGGGAAAAAAGACCTGTTTTGCAGAGATTGGGCAGAAGGGTTTATAAACATATTGGGAATTCCGCTTAAAAAGAGGTAGATAAAAAATGAGTAAACAGATGTGGGGAGGAAGATTTAAAAAGAAGATAAACCGGAATTTTTTTCGTTTTCAAAAATCAATCGGAATCGATTGGAAATTGGCCGAATATGATATTTATCATTCCATTATCCATACTGTTGCGCTTCAGGAAGCTAATATTTTAACGAAAAAGGAAGCTAAAAAGTTAACGGATGGTTTGACTGGAATTTTTAAAGAGGTTCAAAGAGGCGAATTTAAACCAAACAGCGATTCCGAAGATATCCATACCGATATTCAGAACCGGATGGAGGAAAAGGTGGGGGAGCTGGCTCAAAAACTACACACCTTACGGTCTCGTAACGACCAGGTCGTTTTTGACCAGAAGTGGTATTGTTATAAAGAAGGAATATATATATTAAGTTTATTGAATGTGGTTTTATCGTCTTTGAATTATTTAGGCAATAGGTACCGCGATGTGTATCTCCCCGGTTACACTCATACTCAACGGGCTCAAATTATTTCTTTTCTGGATTATACCGGGGCATTTTTTTGCATGTTTGAAAGAGATTTTGAAAGGTTGGATAATTTTGTGAAAAAATCTTCTATTTATATTGGTTCCGGAGCTCTGGCCGGAAGCGCAATTCCTAAATCTGCTTATTCGGAAGGGATAAAAAAATTTTTAAAGAAGGTCAAGCCCGATATAAAAATAGGCAAATCTAAAACAGTCAAAAACTCTTTGGACAATGTTGCCAGCCGGGATTTTGTTATCGAATTTTTAAATATTTTATCTATTTTACAGATGCATTTATCCCGGTTAGCCGAAGATTTTATCCTTTATTCAACTAAAGAGTTTGATTTTTTCGATTTACCGGAGGAGTTCTGTACCGGCTCATCTTTAATGCCGCATAAAAAGAATCCTGATTTTTTAGAACTAGTTAGAGGCAGCAGCGGAAAAATTTACGGAAATTTAGTATCGATTTTGACTACCATGAAAGGGCTTCCTTTGACCTACAACCGGGATATGCAGTTAGATAAAGAACCCTTATTTTCATCTACTGAAACAATTGAAAATGAACTGAGCGTTATGTGTGATTTTTTAAAAGGGATTAAGGTTAAAAGAAGCCAGGTTGGCAGGGCTTTAGAAGACCAGGAGTTGTATGCAACCGAACTTGTTGAGTTTTTGGTCAATAAAGGCGTTGCTTTTAAAGCTGCCCATGATAAAATAGGCCAATTAATAAGATATTCGCAAGATAAAAATATAAAAGTAAAAGAGATGAAAAATGCTGATTTAGCCGGATTTCATAAAGAATTGACTGCTAAGGCGATTAAAAAGGTAATGACTCCCGAATATGCTATAGCGTCAAAAAAATCTTTGCCGAAGAAAAAACGCACTTCTTCCAAAAAACCTAAAGGATAAAGGGAAAAGGGAAAAAGATAAAAAAATCGGAAAGCATTTATATATTTTACTTGAACCTTGAACCTTTAACCTTGAACCTTTATCCTTAAAACCAGTTAACTAACGTATGGATTATTTTAAATTCAAAAATAATATTTTATATTGTGAAGGGATTCAGGTAAAAAAACTCGCTAAAAAATACGGTACGCCTCTTTTTGTCTACAGCCAAAAAACCATATTAGAACATTTCTTTAAGTTAAGCGAAGCTTTCAGCCAGATAAAACCTTTAATTTGCTATTCGGTAAAGGCTAATTCGAATCTTTCTATTTTAAAGCTTTTAGTTAGAGCCGGAGCCGGCCTGGATATAGTCTCCGGTGGCGAGCTTTACCGGGCTAAACAAATAAATTGCCCTTTTGAAAAAATTGTTTACGCTTCTGTAGGAAAAACTGAGGAAGAGATTAAGAAGGCGGTAAGAGAAGGGATTTTTATGTTTAATGTTGAGTCAAGGAGTGAGCTCGAACGGATCGAAAAAATAGCTAAAAAAATAGGTAAGAGGGTACAAGTATCATTAAGGCTCAATCCTGACGTAGAGTCAAAAACTCATAAATACATTACAACCGGCAGAAAAGAAACTAAATTCGGTGTTGATAAAAAAACTGCCAAAGAAATCATTTCTAATACTAAGCGGTATAAAAATGTTATTATCGCTGGAATTCATCTTCATATCGGCTCACAAATCACCGAAAGTTCTCCTTTTGTTTCAGCTCTCTTAAAAACCAAGAAATTTCTTGATGGAATTCCTAAAAACAACGATTTGCAATTTTTAAATATCGGGGGTGGATTGGGAATTGTTTACAATCAAGAAAAGCCTCAAACCGCTAAGATGTTTGCTAAAAATATAGTGCCACTGCTTAAGGCTATCGGTTTAAAGATAATATTGGAGCCAGGCAGGTTCATTGCCGGAAACGCGGGAATTTTGGTGACCAAGGTTTTATACAATAAAGAAAGTTATGATAAAAGGTTTATCGTTGTCGATGCCGCAATGAATGATTTTATTAGGCCTTCTTTATACGATGCTTATCATAAAATAATGCCCTTGGATAAGAGAACAAATAAAAGCTTAAGGACGAAAAAGTTAGCCGATATAGTCGGGCCGGTTTGCGAAAGCGGTGATTTTTTAGGCAAGAAAAGAAAAATTACAATATCTGAGGGTGGTTATTTAGCTGTTTTTGGAGCAGGCGCTTATGGTGTTTCGATGAGTTCCAACTATAATTCCAGACGCAGGGCCCCGGAAGTTTTAGTTAAAGGCAAAAGGTCTTATCAAATAAGAAAGAGAGAGAGCTATCAAGACTTAATTAAACAAGAGCGGGTTATTTAAATACAAAAATATAATGGAAGAAATAAAATTTTATAAACTTCAGGCTTCGGGTAATGATTTTATTCTTGTTGATAAAGGTAAAATTTTAAAGCAGAAAAATAAAGCTTATTTTTCTGCTTTTGCTAAAAGATACTGCCCGCGAAAATTCGGAGCAGGCGCTGACGGGCTGCTTGTAGTTGAAGCTGTAAAAAAAGATAGATTTAAGATGAGGATTTTCAACGCAGACGGCTCGGAAGCTCAGATGTGCGGTAATGGGGCCCGTTGTGCGGCATTATGGTATTTTTGTTACTCCCGGCGCGGCCTTTTATCTTCTCAAAAGGCAAAGCTTGATACCAAAGCCGGAGTGGTCGAAACAGAACTCATAGATAGGCCAAAAAAGAGTAAAAATCTTGCTTCAGCTAGATTAAAAATAAAAATTACTAAACCTTTTGGCTTAAAAGAAGATATACCGCTTAAAGTTATGGGACGGAAGATTAAAGTCAATTTTATAAATACCGGTGTTCCTCATCTGGTTATATTTGTAGAAGGCCTGGATAAGATTGACCCAGAAAAAATTGGCCCGCCGGTAAGGTTTCATCAGCAATTTCAACCACAAGGAGTTAACGTTAATTTTGTTGAAGAGTCGGCGGCTGGCAAGATTAAAATCAGGACTTATGAACGGGGGGTTGAAGCTGAAACTTTAGCTTGTGGTACAGGCACTGTTGCTTCAGCTATTTTATTTTCTCTAAAAAAAGAGATTAAAAAAAACAGCTCTCTTGAAAAGGTCAAAGTACAAACAAAAGGCGGCGAATTGTTAAAAGTTAATTTTAGATTAACCGGAAAACAAGCCGAGGATTTATGGCTTGAGGGCAAAGCTCATTGTATTTATCAAGGGAAACTCGCAGCTGGTTAATCTTTCGCTAATGACCAGTTGCTATTAAAGGGAGGATATTTATGTTGCAAGGAAGTATGGTGGCGTTGGTCACGCCTTTTAAAAAGGATAATTCAATAGATGAAGATAAGCTTAGGTTCTTAATCGATTGGCATATTAAAAATAAAACAGATGGTATTTTAGTTTGCGGCACAACCGGTGAAAGCGCGACCTTGACTCATCAGGAGCATAAAAGGGTAGTTGGTATCGCTGTTGAGCAAGCAAAAAAGAAGATTCCGATTATAGCCGGAGCCGGATCAAACTCTACTGACGAAGCCCTGGATTTAACGCGATATGCGAAAAAGGTGGGAGCCGACTACTCTTTAGTTATAACTCCCTATTACAATAAACCTACTCAGAAAGGGCTGAGCCAGCATTTTAAAAAAATAGCGAATGCGGTTAATATTCCAATTATTATCTACAATGTTCCTTCCCGGACCGGAGTAAATATATCGCCCGAAACTGTTGTTGAGGTTGCGGGTAGTTGCAAAAATGTTGTAGGGATAAAAGAAGCCTCGGGAAGCTTGGATCAGGCTACCGCAATAATGTCACGTTTGCCGAAAGGTTTCTCTCTCTTTTCAGGAAATGACCAGATTATTTTACCGATGATGTCATTGGGCGCCTCAGGGGTAATATCAGTTGTGGCTAATATCGAACCGAAAAAAACACATCAATTGGTCCAGAGTTTCTTAAAAGGCGATATTAAGAAATCCAGGACGATACAATTTCAGTTATATGATTTGATTCAGGCCTTGTTTATTGAAACTAATCCTATCCCGGTCAAGGCTGCTTTGAATTTGATCGGGCTTATCGAAGGCAATTTGAGGCTGCCTCTCTATAAGATGGATAAAAAGAATTTGACTAAACTTAAAAAAATTTTAAAAGAATATCGATTGATAAAATGATAATTGGTCAATAGTGAAAGTTGAAAGAAAGTCACATCTGACTTAATTAAATAGTGGAGGGTATATGGTTAATCTAGCCATAAATGGTATTTGCGGCAGGATGGGGCAAAGAATTTTTCGTTTAGCTAAACAAGATGACGAAATTGACCTTATAATTGGCTTTGAACAAGAAAATCATCCCAAAGTAGGCGGGAGAATCGAGGGAGTAGAGATCTCTTCTGATTATGGCCGGGTTAACCAATCCGAGGCTGTTATTGATTTTAGCGCTCCGGCGGGTACTCTTGCAATGCTGAATGAAGCAAAAAAAGATAAGAAGGCTATGGTAATCGGGACAACTAATTTAGATAAAGATCAGATAGCCAGGGTTAAAGAGGCTGCCAAAATTATTCCGGTACTTTATTCTCCCAATATGAGCGTTGGGGTAAATCTTTTTTTTAAGGTATTAAGATTAGCTGCTTCTACGTTAGGAGGGTATGATTTAAAAATTAAGGAAACTCATCATATCCATAAAAAAGACGCTCCTTCGGGTACGGCTAAAAAGTTGGCTGAAATTGTCAATGAGTTTGGCTTTGATAAAAGAATAGATGAGATTGAGGCAAAAAGAGAAGGTGAAGTTATCGGGGACCATCAAGTTGTTTTTGAAAATCAGCTTGATTCTTTTAAGATTATCCATCACGCCAAGACCAGAGATATTTTTGCTCAAGGCGCGATAACGGCAGCTAAATGGATTAAAGGTAAATCTGCCGGGCTGTATTCTATGGAAGATATACTATTTGGTTAATCAGTCTGTGGTGAGTGGTGTTATAACGTTCGACGTTCAACGTTCGACGTTCGATGTTCAACGTTCGACGTGACAAAAAAAGAGGGGTTAATATGTTTGATTTTTCGAAAAATTTAAAAAAACTTCCGCCGTATTTATTTGCGGCAATTGATGACAAAAAAGTAATTTTGCGGAAAAAAGGAGTAAAATTTCTTGACCTTAGCGTGGGGGATCCTGATATTTCTGCTCCGGAAAGGGTGGTAAAACTCCTTTCTGTTTCCGCTAAAGTAAAAGAAAACCAAAAATATGCTTCTAATAAAGGAAAGCCTAAATTGCGCAGGAGCATAAAAAAATGGATGAAAAAGAGGTTTCAAGTTGATTTAAATCAAGATTCCCAGATTCTCCCGGTTTTAGGCACTAAAGAGGCTTTGGCTCATCTTCCAGTAGGGTTAATAGATAAAGGAGATTATGTTATAGTTCCTTCACCTGGTTATCCCGGGTACAGAGCTGCTGGAGTTTTAGCCGGTGCAAGAGTTTATCAGCTACCTCTTTTAGAAAAGAATAATTTTTTACCTGACTTAGCCAAAATACCAAAATTAGTTAAAAAGCGCGCAAAAATTCTTTATCTGAATTATCCCAACAATCCAACCACTGTTTCTGCGCCAAAGTCTTTTATGGAGGAGGCGGTACGGTTTTGTAAAAAGCATAAAATTTTACTGGCCTGGGATAATGCTTATTCTGAAATTTATTTTGATAAAAAGCCTTTAAGCATCTTGCAAATAAAAGGCGCAAAACAAGTTGCAATAGAGTTCCACTCGCTTTCTAAAACTTTTTGCATGACTGGTTTTAGAATCGGCTGGGTTTGCGGCAATCCGGATATAGTAAATATTTTAGCAAAGGTAAAGTCAAATGTTGATTCAGGCATCTTTCCCGCGGTACAAGACGCCGCCGTTGCTGCTTTAGATAAAGAATTGCCTTATCTGGTTAATTTAAGAAAGACCTTTAAACAGAGAAGGCAATGTTTGCTGAAGACGTTAAAAGAAGCTGGTTTCAGCAAATTTTATGCTGATTCGACTTTTTACATTTGGGCAAAATTGCCTGCTTCATTTAAATCTTCTCTGGAGTTTAGTAAATATTTAATGGAAGAAGAAAAAATAGTTGCTACTCCGGGAGTAGGTTTTGGTAAATACGGAGAGGGGTTTATCCGTTTTGCCCTTACAGTGGATAAGCGCAAGCTAACAAATATTTTCAAAAAGAAAATACCGGTTTAGAGATTAGGAGGCAAGTGCTATGCGTTTTTTGATCGCGCTAATATCGTTAATTTTTTTTTCAGTCAATTTATTTGCTTTAAATTTAAAAAGTTCTGTTTTTGAAAACGGCGGTTATATTCCCAGCCGCTATACTTGTGACGGAAAAAGCTATTCGCCGCCTTTGTCTTGGGATGATTTGCCCCGCGGTGTTAAAAGTTTTGTTTTGATTGTGGATGATCCGGATGCTCCCGCTGGTATTTGGGTTCATTGGGTTCTCTATAATATTCCGGCAAGCTTGAAAAAGCTGGGAGAAAATATCGATAAAGAAAAAATGGAATCCTTAGGCCTAAAACAAGGAAAAAATGATTTCGGCCAAATTGGCTATAACGGCCCATGCCCGCCGCCCGGGCCGGCTCATAAATATTCATTTAAGCTGTATGCTCTGGATAAAGAGATTAAGGCGGGGCAGGGGGTTACCAAGCCTGAACTCATAGAGCAAATGCAGGGCCATATTATTGCAGAAACAAAATTATCAGGATTTTATCAACGCCAAGAAAAAAGAAAAGGAGAAGGTGATGGAAAAAATTAAGGCAGTTAAGGCAAGAGAAATTATTGATTCACGCGGAAATCCGACAGTAGAGGTAGATATTTTATTAAGCAAGGGAACTTTGGGCCGGGCAGCTGTCCCCTCGGGAGCATCGACCGGTGAATTTGAAGCGTTAGAGCTGCGCGATAAAACTAAGAAAAGATTTTTCGGTAAAGGTGTTGAAAAAGCGGTTCAAAATGTTAATCAGAAGATAGCCCCAAAGATTAAAGGGATGGCTCCTGATTACAGAAAAATAGATAAACTTCTCATAGAGCTTGATGGCACAGAAAGTAAAGAAAAGTTAGGCGCTAATGCGATATTAGGGGTATCCCTTGCTGTAGCTAAAGCTGCCGCAAAATCAGAAAACAAGCCTTTTTATAATTATCTGGGAAAATCAAAAGCAAAAATTTTGCCTCTTCCTCTTATGAATATTATAAACGGGGGAATGCATGCCGATAATAATTTAGACATTCAGGAATTCATGATTGCGCCGGCCGGCTTTAGTTCTTTTAAGAAAGCCTTGCAGGCATCTTGTGAAATATTTCAAAAACTTAAGTCAATATTAAAGTCGAAAAAGCTTTCTACGTCGGTTGGAGATGAAGGCGGGTTTGCGCCTGAATTAAAAAGCAATGAACAAGCCTTAAAGCTTATTTTGAAAGCGGTAGATGAAGCCGGCTATATTCCCGGCCGTCAAGTTTACCTGGCGCTTGATTCAGCTGCCAGCTCATTCTACAAAGATGGAAAATATTTTTTTGAAGGCAAAAACAGGGATGTAAATTATATGGTTAATTTTTATGCAAAAATTTGTAAAAGATATCCCATAGTTTCTTTAGAGGATGGCTTATACGAAGAGGATTGGCCAGGTTGGCTTAAGCTTACCAGGAAATTGGGAGAAAAAATACAACTGGTAGGCGATGATCTATTTGTAACCAACACAAAAAGATTAAAAAAAGGAATTGAGCAAAATATTGCTAATTCAATCCTGATTAAAGTAAATCAAATCGGAACTTTAACCGAAACTATAGAGGCAATAAATATGGCTCATGCAGCCGGTTATACTGCTGTAATTTCCCATAGGTCGGGAGAGACAGAGGATACGACAATATCTCATCTGGCGGTTGGGACATCAGCCGGCCAGATTAAAACGGGTTCTTTATCCCGTACAGACCGGGTGGCTAAATACAATGAGCTTTTAAGGATAGAGGAGGAGCTGGGCAAAAAGGCGGTTTATGGCGGGAAAACTTTTAAATATAAAGCGCGCTAAACTATTACAACTATTACTTGCAGCAATAGTAATATTTATTTTGGCGATGCTGGTCTATTTTCCCAACTACTCTAAGTTAAAAAACCTAAGGGAGGAAAATCAAAAGCTAATCAGCAAAAATAATCATTTAAAAAAAGAGATCAAAGAATACGAAATTAAAAATAAGAAGCTAAAAGAAGATCATTTTATTTACGAAAAAATAGCCCGGGAAAAGCTTGGTTTTGCCCGGGAAGGCGAGATAGTAGTTGACATAGAAGAATAAACCTGTACAATAATTGGCAAATCCTA
This sequence comes from Candidatus Omnitrophota bacterium, assembly GCA_021735445.1. Classification (GTDB taxonomy): domain Bacteria; phylum Omnitrophota; class Gorgyraeia; order Duberdicusellales; family 4484-171; genus PXAH01. The sequence continues at coordinate 342 of JAIPHA010000006.1, read as the reverse complement.
AACACTAAACACTAAATAAACTCAAATCTTAAATGTTTAAAATCCAAAAAATATTATTTTGAGTTTTATGTTTTGGATTTATTTAGGATTTTGGATTTAGAATTTAAATATTCGCGGGGTGGAGCAGCCAGGTAGCTCGTCAGGCTCATAACCTGAAGGTCAGAGGTTCAAATCCTCTCCCCGCAACCAAAATAAAAACAACCCCACAGTAAAATGTGGGGTTTTTTTATTTTGCCCTAAACGTCCCCTTAATGCAACTAACCTGAGTTTGCTCAACTCTCACCTTTGAAGTAGGAATCTTTATTCAAAAAATATAAAATTTACTTGATTTTCTGGATAGAA
>JAIPHA010000005.1 GCA_021735445.1 Candidatus Omnitrophota bacterium | reverse complement strand
GAAGCATCTACTCCTATCTTAAATCTCTTTTTTTGGTTCTCCAAAGTTATCTCCTTCTAAGATAAGCAGAAAATTCTATAAATTAGCCGGTTTTTTTCTTTTTGTTTTCTTTTTGCTCTATTTTTATTATTTCTTTATCCTTGTAATAACCGCAAAAAGGGCAAACCATGCTTTTCGGCTTCATTTTTTTACACTGGCTGCATTTTATTAAAGATGGAGAGCTTATTGTTTGATGAGTTCTTTTTTTATGAGTGCGTGCATGGGAGTGTTTCCGTTTAGGATGTGCCATTATTGACCTCCATTGAAATTAATTAATTTGTTAATTGGTTAATTTGTTAACCTGTTGACTTTTCGAGCAATTGCATTCTCCCCAATTAAGGTTCCTGCCACAAGAGGAACACAGCCCTTGACAGCCAGGAGAGCAAAGCACTTTAAGAGAAAAATTCAGTAAAATCTCTTCTCTGACCTGATCATTAATATCTAAAAAATTACCCAATTTATTTAGTTGATAGGTTTTTTGGGATCCATATTTTTTAATCTGGCCGACCTCAACTAAACAGCGCGAACAACTAATTTGGCAATAAGCTGTAATCTCAACTTTACTGATTACCTCACTATAAATCTTGGTAAAAACCGCCTCTACCTTAAGGCAATCAACAAATTTTAAATCAAATCCGTCTAAGCTTAAGGAAGCAGCCGGAATTTTTTCATCCAGCCTTAGCCCCTGTTCAGTTATTTTTCCAACCGCAACCTTCATCCACTTTCTTGTTTACCGCGTCAAATACTGCCTCAGGTAAAAATTTATTTAGGTCTCCCCCCAATAAAGCCACTTCTTTTATTAAATGCGAAGAAATGAAAGAATATTGAGGCTGAGTCATTAAAAAAAAGGTTTCTATAGCTGGAGCTAAACTTTTATTGGTTAAAGCCATCTTGAATTCATATTCAAAATCTGACATTGTCCTCAATCCTCTAATGATTACATCAGCTTTGTTTTGGCGCGCAAAATCTATCACTAAACCTTCAAATCCTAGAACCTCCACGCCTTTTATATTTTTAGTCACTTTTTTAGCTAAATCAAGGCGTTCATTGTAAGGAAAAAGGCAGGCTTTGGGAGGGCTCTTAACTACAGCCACTATTAGTTGGTCAAATAAAAGATTAGCCCTGTTTACTATATCAAGGTGTCCATTAGTAATAGGGTCAAAGGTACCAGGATAAATTGCTTTCTGCATCACTTTTTTTAATTTACCTTTTTTGCCAATCTAGGTTTCATTGAATTTTTAGAAAAAAACAGGGGTTCTATTTTTTTCTGTATATAATCAGCCTGGATTGGCCATATCCTCTATCTAAAATTAAAGAAAACTTGCTGTATTCTTTACTGTAATTATCTTTTTTAGAACAAAACCCTACTAAATATCCAGGACGGGCTAATATATCATAACTTTCTAATAGTTGCAAGCTCTTTGTAAGCAGCCCCCGAGAATAAGGGGGGTCCAGAAAAATAATATCAAAAAAATATTCTTTCCGGTAAAAATATTTTATAGCCAAAGAACTTTCTTTATAATACACCTTAGCCTGATCCTTTAATTTTAAACCATTAAGGTTATTGCCCACAGCCCTTAAGCTCCTTTTGCTTTTGTCAACAAAAACAGCTTGAGCGGCTCCCTGGGCTAAAGCTTCTATCCCTAATGCGCCGCTGCCGGCATAAAGGTCTAACACGGTTTTGCCTCTAACCAATTCGGTTATTATATCAAAACAGCTTTTTTTGATCCGTTGAGAAACCGGCCTTATCCCCAAAGGAGCTTCAATTTTTCTCCCTTTTAATTTTCCGCCTAAAATTTGCATTTTTTTACTTTTTTAACCGCCTCTCTGGCTAAAATCCGCGCCTCTTTTAAAATTTTTAAATCTCTGGCGGGATTTGCAATTCTTAAATCCGGCAAGCCATGTTGAAGCTGGCCAAAAAAATCTCCCGGCCCGCGCAACTTTAAGTCCATTTCGGCTATCTGGAATCCATCACTTTCTTTTTTGATAGTTATCAGCCTCTTTCGGGCTTCTTGGGAAATATTTTCATTATAAATTAAAACAAAAGTGGATTTGCGCCGGGACCTTCTAATCCGGCCGCGCAGCTGATGCAATTGAGATAAACCAAACTTTTCCGGGCTTTCAACTACCATAAGCGTGGCATTTTTAATATCAAGGCCGACCTCTACCAGGTTAGTAGATACAAGAATATCAATTTTACCGTGATTGAACTTATTAACCACTCTTATTTTTTCTTGGTTTTCTAACCGCCCATGAAATACCCCTAAAGAAAACCCGGAAAACCTTTTTTTGGCCAATTGCGCCATCTGGTTTAATGATTTAACTTCTAATTTATCATTTTGATCTATAACCGGATAAACTATGTAGGCCTGCCTGCCTTCTTTTATTTTTTCTTCAATCAAATCATAGACCCGTTCTCTATTTTTATCTTTAACTAAAATCGTCTCCGGCGCAACCCGCCCCGGAGGTAACTGGCCAATCGTTGATAAATCCAAATCTCCATAAAGAGAAAGAGCTAAACTGCGGGGAATAGGGGTGGCGCTCATCACTAAACAATTAGGCGGAGTTTTGCTTTTTTTTGGCAAAAGGGCCCTTTGAGCCGCTCCGAATTTATGTTGTTCATCTATCACTACCATCCCTAACTTTTTAAATTTTATTTTCTTCTGGATTAAAGAATGGGTTCCTACCACAATTAAAGAATCACCCCTCGTTAACCTTTTTAGAACGAGGTTTTTTTCTTTTAGCGAAGAAGAAGAGGTTAATAAATCTATTTTGCCTTTTAAGCCGGACAAGGGCGGGGCTGATTTTTCTAATAAGCTATCTATTGTCTTTTTATGCTGATAAGCTAAAAACTCTGTTGGTACCATAAACGCTACCTGCTGGGAAGATAGTGCTGACAAAATTATGGGAAAAATAGCCACAGCGGTTTTCCCGCTGCCTACATCTCCCTGTAAAAGCCGGCGCATTGGATATTTCTTTTCCAGATCCGCTAAAATTTCCTGCACGGCGCCTCTTTGAGCCCGGGTTAGGCAAAAAAGCAATGTTTGCTCTATTTGTTGTACTATTTTTTTATTAAATTCCAAACAGGGACCTTGTTGAAAACGGTGTTTAGCTTTGCGTAGATAGACCCTTACCTGAGAAATAAATAACTCTTCGAAAATAAATCTCTGCCTGGCTAAATCCGCATCTTCTAGGCAAGCAGGAAAATGTATCTGCTGAAAGCTTTTGGCAATATTAGAAATATTCTGCCTCTTTCTGACCTCAAAAGGAATCGGGTCAACAAGGCCGGAGCTGTATTTTTTTAAAGCTAAAAATATTGTTTTTCTCATAAACCTTTGGCTGAATTCAGCCGGCAACCTGTAAATAGGCGTAATTTTACCGATATCTAAACTTTGCGCTTTGTCGCTTTGCTCAAATTTAGGGGCAACCATTTGCAGTTTGCCTCGATAATAAGTAACTTTTCCATAAACAATTATTTTTTGGCCGACTTTAAGGGAATCAACAAGATAAGGCTGGTTGAACCACTTACAGCTAATTTTAGCGGTTTGGTCTCCCAGAATAACTTCCAAGATACTTTTTATTTTTACAGAGCGGATAAAGTGAGGGAATTTCTTTAAGTTTCTGGCTAAAACTTCGCCCTGAATTACCGCATTTTCATTTTTTTTTAAATCCTGGATATTTACAAAATTAGTCCGGTCTTCATAACGGAAAGGGAAATAATAAAAAAGGTCCTTTAGGCTATAAACCTGGGCCTTTCTATTGAATACCTCTTCTTTATGAGGCCCTACCCCTTTAATATAACGTATGGGTATCTTTTCCATAGCCAACCTCAACCATTTAAAAAGTCTTTGATTACCTTTTTGTGGTCAAAAGCAATGTTATCCGGTAATTTTGCCAAGCGGCTTTTACCTTTAACAATTTCGAGAACTAAAGCTTTTTTCGCATCGGAAGCTGCTTTAAGCTTCCCTCTGCCTTTTCCGGTAAAAACCACCGAAACCGTATGGAAGCGGGGATCCCTAAACTTATCGGAATAAACTTTAAATTGTTTTATATTTATAAAATCAAGGTTCGTTTCTTCCTTGACTTCCCGGGCAACCGCGTCTTCTACTTTTTCTCCATAATCAACAAAACCGCCCGGCAAAGCCAGGCCCAGGGGAGGATTTCTCCTTTCTACCAAAACAATACCGTTTTTATATTGCACCAGGCCGTCTACGGTAAGAAAAGGGCCTCTGTTTATTTTTATATGGTTGAGATAACCGATTACGTTCCTGCTTAATATATTCTCGGTTAAGCCGCTCTCTGTTATTAATAATATTTTTTTTAATCTTTTCTTATCATTAATCTTTGCCTGGCGAAATATCTCCTGAGCAGCTATTTTGGAAAAGACAGCAAAATCAACGCTATTTTTGAAACTATCAGTCAAAAAGCCCAAGGATTCAATATTGTATCTTTTAACCCGCCTAAAGCAGCTATCTAAAGCTTTCCGGATAACTTCTTGCTTCTTAACGCAGCTTAAATTAATAAAAATGACATATTCGCTGTTAAAAAAATCATCTTTTCTTAAAACAGCTTGGCCGGGTTTTAGCTTCTTTAACTTTCCGGCTCTTCTTTTTTCTTGATTCAGCTGCAAAAAGTAATCAGACGAAACCACCATGCATTGAATACTTTTTATTTTTTTGGATAAATTTACAGTTATATTTTCTAATTTCATATTTTTTTTAAAATATCTTTAGCGGCTTCTAAGGCCTCTGTTTTTTTGTTTACTTTGCCTAAGGCCTGGAGTTCTTTAATTTTTGCTAAAATTTTTCCTACCTCCGGCCCTTCTTTTAGGCCTAAACTATTGATCAAATCATAGCCATTGATAATTTTAGGAACAGGTTTTATTTTTTTTGCGCTCAAATAATCATCCACTAATTGCAACATAACTTTCTCATGGCGTTTTCTCTTTAACGAACTTGTTAAAGGGCCGCGCGTGGCGCGCCAATCAGCCAAAGAAAGAAGAATAACTGATACGCCTTCTTCTTGGGTATCCCGAAAAAAACGGTAAACAGCCCTGCGGCTGGGAGTAACCTGATCGGCTAGATAGCCGGGCCGAAGATGCCAAAAAACCATCTTGGCTATTTTTTGCCTTTCAACCCTTGATAAACGCATTGTTTGGGCAAACTTAGAAGAAATTTCCCTGCCTGCCTTTTCATGCATATGGAATATTGTACGGGCCTTAGTTTTCTTTTTTACGAAAGGTTTGCCGATATCATGAAGCAAACAAGCTAACTTTATAATTTGCCCTCTCTTTCTGCCTCCGCCTAACTGCTCCTTAAGAAAATCTTTAAGCTCCTGCTCATTTTTAATTTTCCGCTGATAAAGCAGCTCAAATTGTTTTAAGGTTTCTATCGAATGATCCCAAACGTTTAAATGGTGAAAACCCCCCTGGCCGGTTTCTCTCATCTTTCCGACATAAGGTATAATTTGATCAATTATCCTCAGCTCGTCCATTTTTTTTATTACCTTATGCGACTTTTGAGAATCGAATATTTGAAATAATTCTTGGTTAATCCTCTCAGAGGATACTTTTTTCAATTTTTCCTTATATGAATGAAAAAACTTTAAAGTTTGAGCCTCAATCTTAAATCCATATCTGGAAGCAAAAGAAAAACCTCTTAATATCCTTAAGGGGTCATCATTTATTACAGAACCGGATAGGGTTTTTATCTTTCTATTTTTTAAATCTTTTATCCCTCCGTAATAATCTAAAACTTTTTTTGGCTCGCTTATATCCAATGCCAAGGTATTAATAGTAAAATCCCTTTGCGATAGGTCTTGCTTGATATCCTTACCCCGCATTAAGATAAAATCATAACTGTAATTTTTTTTATTTTTGTTTACAACGATTCGAAAACTGGAGCTTTCTTTATCTAATACAATTACTTTCTTTCTGAAGGATTTAGCTATTTTCTTAACAAATAAATCTATATTTTTTTCCACACAAAAATCAAAATCGGCCAAATCTTTGGGTGTTTTAAGATAGCTGTCCCTTAAAAAACCGCCCACCAACCATACCTTAATTTTTGTTTCTTTAGCTAATTTCGAAATTATATTTATGCGCGGAACTTTTTTTAGGCAAGCATTAGCTTTCATAGATAAGTAATGATCTAAAAGAGTGGGTTAGTATTGTGAGAAATTAGCAGGCGTTTTGGATTTACCTCCACTTAACTCTTATTTATTTATTTTTCTTCCCAAAACCTCGCGTAACTCACGCAAAAATTGATTAATATCTTTAAATTGCCTGTACACAGAAGCAAACCTTACATAGGCAACATCATCCAGCCGGGAAAGTTTTTCCATGACTAATTCCCCGATATGATTAGATTCAACTTCTTGTTCAAATTTCTTTTGTAGTTTAATTTCAATCTCGGCAACCATATTTTCTAACTTTTCTACACTTACCGCTCTTTTTTCACAAGCTTTAATTAATCCATCTAAAATTTTTTGTTGAGAAAAAGGCTCTCTCCGCCCATCCTTCTTTATTACCATCAAGGGAGTTTTTTCTACATATTCATAAGTAGTAAAACGCCTGCCGCAACCATTGCACTCCCTTCTTCTTCTTATCGCTAAACCTTCGGAGGTAAGGCGGGAGTCAACTACTTTATCTTGATTGAAACCACAATAAGGGCACCGCATAACTAATCGATTAAAACCTCGTTTTTATTAAAATCCTTTAACTTTCTTAAAACTAGTTTCGATTGTTTCAAAAATTCCATAGCCATTTTATCAGGATAATCATCAAAAACAACTATTTCATCGATACCGGCGTTAATAATCATTTTCGCGCAAATACTACAAGGTGAATTTGTTATATAAAGAACGCTTCCCTTTACCGGCGTTCCGTGCTTGGCGGCCTGAAGAAGCACATTCTGCTCTGCGTGCAATCCCCGGCATATTTCGTGGCGCTGTCCGGAAGGGACTTTAGTTGTCTCTCTGAGGCAACCGGTTATCTGGCAATGTTCTAAGCCCACGGGGGCGCCATTGTAGCCGGTAGCAAGAATTTGTTTATCTTTTACCAACACCGCTCCCACTTTTCTCCTTAAACAAGTAGCCCGCTGGCTAACTAAAAAAGAAACTCCCATAAAATATTGATCCCAGGAAGGCCTTTTTGGCTTTTTTTTACCGCAAAATTGATTATTTAACATATCCCCCTAACCCTTAAATTAAAAAAATGATTATAAATCCAGTTCTTTATAAAGAGGAAACTCTCCGGTTAAAACCAGAACTTCTTTTTTAATTTCTGATAGCTTGGTTTCATCTTCTCTGTTAACCAGAGCTAAATCTATTAAATTAGCTATTTTACCCATCTCTTCTTCTCCCATTTCCCGGGTGGTTACTGCCGGCGTCCCGAGCCTGATTCCGCTTGCGACCGCCGGTGGCTTGGTGTCAAAAGGAATAAGGTTCTTGTTTACGGTAATGTTTACTTTCCCTAAAACCGCCGAAGCGCTTCTTCCGGTTATATTTTTCGAACCTAAATCAAGGAGAAATAAATGCGTATCAGTGCCGCCGCTTACAACTCTATAACCTAAATCAGCCATCTTTTTGGCTAAATAAGAACTGTTTTTTACAACTTGTTTTTGATATTGAAGGAAACCATCTTCTCCGGCAAGTTTAAACCCCACAGCTTTAGCAGCTATGATATGCATCAAAGGCCCGCCCTGGTTTCCCGGAAAAACCGCGGTATTAATTTTTTTAGCAAATTCTTTTTTTGCCAAGATGAAACCGCCCCGCGGGCCGCGTAAAGTTTTATGGGTGGTTGAGGTTACAAAATCGGCATAAGGGCAAGGGTTAGGGTGAATTCCGGCGGCAACCAATCCGGCAAAGTGAGCCATATCTACACAGAGGAAAGCGCCTACCCTATCAGCTATTTTCCTAAAACGCTTGAAATCTATTTTCCTCGGGTATGCGCTCGCTCCGGCAATTATCATCTTCGGCTTATTCTCTAAAGCTAATCTTTCTATATTTTCATAATTAAGGCATTCTGTATTTTTATCAACGCTATAGGAAATTATATTATAGAATCTTCCCGAAAAATTAAGCGGGTGCCCGTGGGAAAGATGGCCGCCGCAAGCTAAATCCATAGCTAAAATAGTATCATCTGGTTTTAAAGCAGCCATCATAACAGCAATATTAGCCTGGGTTCCGGAATGAGGCTGTACATTAGCGAATTCAGCGCCAAAAAGCTTTTTTACCCTCTCAATGGCAAGGTCTTCGGCTGAATCGACACAATCACAACCTCCGTACCAGCGCCGATGTGGATACCCCTCAGCATACTTATTAGTCAAAACCGAACCCTGTGCTTCTAAAATTTCTAAAGGCGCAAAATTTTCACTCGCGATAAGCTCAAGGTGCTCCCTTTGCCTTTTTAATTCATTAGCTACCGCAGAATAAATTTCCGGATCTTTTAGCTTTAATTGTTCAAACATTTAAGCCTCCTCATAACTGATTGTTATCAACGAATATACGAATCAATTACGAATGTACGAATATTTATAATATCATTCGTATATTCGTAAAGATTAGTAAATTCGATGATTCTATGCATTGGTTGATTATTAAAGTTCCTCGACTTTTTTTATTTTTCGTAATCTCCGGCTGTGCCTTCCTCCTTCAAAACTCTCTTTAAGCCAGCCTAAAACTAATTTTTTAGCGTAATCGGCTTTAAATAAATCCGCAGCCAGCACCAAAACATTGCTGTCATTATGACGGCGGGAAAATTTAGCGCTCTTGATATTATAAACTAAAGCCGCTCTGATTCCTTTAATTTTATTAGCCAAAATACAACTTCCCACACCGGTAAAACAAATTACTATGGCCTTATCGGCTTTTTTATTCGCCACCGCAGAAGCAGCCGGATAGATATAATCCGGATAATCGCAAGAGTCTTTAGAAAATGTCCCAAAATCAAGAATCTTATGGCCTTTATCCTTTAAATAATTGATCAAAACATTCTTCAGTTTAAAGCCGCGATGATCACACCCAAAAGCTATGCGCACAATAATCTCCTTTTGCTAAAAATTGTTATTATAGCCAATCGACCAACTCAACTATAGCTTTCTTTATCCTATCATAAACAGTTTCAAAAAAAGCAAAATCTTTACCGATTGGATCCGGGATTTTCTCCCTATCGTTGAAGGGGAGAAACCTGTTTAGGTTAAAGACTCTTGCCCGGGCTGAAGGAACCTGTTTTATAATATATTCTTTTTGAGAGTCTTCCATGGTAAAAATATAATCCGAAGAAAACACCATTTGTTTTGTCACTTGATTAGCCTTAAATTCGGCTATATCCAGGCCCTCCTGGCTTTTCATGATTTTCTGGATGTATTCGGGCGGGTGCATTCTATCGGATGCGGCAATGCCTGCCGAAATAATTTCGTATCTCTGGAGAAAAGCCCTTTTTTCTTTTTCCAGATACCGGCGGAGAAGGTATTCAGCTACCGGAGACCGGCAACTATTGGCGGTGCAAACGAATAATATTCTTCTTCTGATAAAAATAGATGCTATTTGCCGCTCAGAAACCACTCCTTCTCTTAATATCTTAAACGGTTTGTAGGTCAAATCTATAACAGTCGAAGATTTTTTATAGCGGGGTTGACCGCCGTCAACAATTAAATCTATATTTCCATTGAAAGCATCTTCTACTTCATCCGCAGAAACAGCCTCTTTTTGTCCGCTCAGATTAGCTGAAGGAAGGTAAACAGCGGTTTTTAGTTGTTTTAAAATATTCCTGGCAGCAAAATTGGCAGGTATTCTTACTCCTATTTTTCCCTCCGGTTTCTGGTAATAAATAAGGGTAAGAGGCCCCGGCCAAAATTTCTCGATTAATCTATAGCCAAAAGGATTAAGAGTCAAAAAATATTGGTTGATTGCCTGGCCGCTGTCAGCTAAAGCAATACTGAAAGGTTTATCCAGCGGCCTGCCTTTTAAAGAATACAGCCTGGCTACCGCTGTTTTTTTATCAGTCCTCGCAGCTAAACCATAGACAGTTTCTGTGGGAATAGCCACAATCTTACCTTGGGAAAGCATATTAGCTGCTTTCTCTATATCAGATTGTTTAAAATTGTTTTCATTTACCGCAACTTTTTCCATATTTTTTAATTAATTATTTAAAGTTTAAAGTTACTTAAATTTATTTTTTATTTTATCTGCCCGGGCTAAACTTTCTGAAGACGATAGGCCTAATACTTCTAAAGCAAAAATAATAGCATTTATAAAACCATTTTTGCCTATCCCGGAAGATACCAAGCCAATCCCTTTGGGAGCGCTCACTATGGAAAAAAGCGAATCAAGCCCATCGGCCAAACCGCCTTTTAGCCCCACCCCAATAACCGGTATATTTAGGTAAGAAGCCATGAAGCCGGGTAAAGCTGCTGCCAATCCCGCGCAAGCTATTACCAGACCATACCCTTCTTTTTCTATTTTCTTACAGTATCTTCTCAACTTATCCGGATTTCTGTGCGCCGAAATTATCTTCAGCTGATAAGAAATGTTAAATTCATCTAAAAGGTCAAAGCCCGCTTTTAGCTTTTCTTCATCTGACTCGCTTCCTAAAACAATAGCTATCTTTTTTTCCATCTTTTTCCTCCCTATTTAGACTTATGACTTATGACTTAGGACTTAGGACTTAGGACTTAGGACTTATTAAAAGCCTTATCACTTATATCTTTTCTGTATTGAACCCCTTTGAAATTTATTTTATCCACGGCTTGATAAGCTCTTTCTTTAGCCTCCCTAAGGGTCAAACCACTGCCAACAACGCTTAAAACTCTTCCTCCGTTGGTTAAAATCTTCCCATTCTCTTTCTTGGTTCCAGCTTGATAGACTAAAACGTCCTTTTCTTTTTCTGCATTATCTAAACCGCTAATTTCTTTTCCCTTCTGGTACTTACCTGGATACCCTCCCGAAGCCAATACCACACAAACAAAATTCCTCTGGTCCCATCCTACCTTTGCCTGCTTTAGGTCACCGTCGATAGCCTTTAGCATTATATCAGCTAAATCACCTTTTAATTTAGGTAGAACAACCTGGGCTTCAGGATCCCCAAACCTTACGTTAAACTCTAAAAGGTTGGGCTTATTATTAAAAATCATAAGCCCCGCATAAAGAATCCCTTTATATATTTTATTTTCTCTGCGTAAACCTTCTATTAAGGGCTGAAATATTTCATTCATTATCTTATCAAAGCTTTGCTTATCCAGCAAAGAAGCCGGAGCATAAGCGCCCATTCCTCCTGTATTGGGGCCCTGGTCATTATCAAAAATACGCTTATGGTCTTGTGAGCTTACTAAAGGTAAAATAGTCTCTCCATCGCTAAAAGCTAAAAGAGAAAGTTCCTGGCCTTGCAGGCAATCCTCTATAATTATCTTTTCCCCGGCTTCGCCAAACTTCTTTTCAGCCATTATTGTATCTACTGCCTGTTTGGCTTCTGCCTCGCTTTTACAAACCATGACTCCTTTGCCTGCGGCTAAGCCATCAGCCTTAACCACAACCGGGGCTCCTTTTTTCTCAATATACTCTTTAGCTAAATCAGGCTGGCTAAAAACCTTAAAATCCGCAGTAGGGATACCGTATTTTTTCATAATTTCTTTTGCAAACACCTTAGAAGATTCCAACTTAGCCAACTCTTTAGTCGGGCCAAAAATCTTTAAGCCTTGCTCATTAAATAAATCTACTATACCCATAGCCAAAGGTATTTCCGGGCCAACCACGGTAAGCTCAACATTTTTCTTTAGGGCAAAATCTAACAAACGGCCAAGGTCATCAGCTTTAATTTCAATATTTTCAGCTAACTGAGCAGTTCCCCCGTTTCCGGGAGCGCAATAAATTTTACTAACTTTAGGGCTTTGAGATAATTTATCAACTAAACAATGCTCTCTGGCCCCCGATCCTATAACTAAAACTTTCACCATTACCCCTGTTTTATAAATTAGCCTAAGAGGAGCTTCTCCTTCGACCTTACGACTTCGCCGATTATATAACTTTTAAAGCTCCTGTTTAACCTGGTCAATATTTTTTTGGCAGAAGCTTTATCCACAATAACAATCAAACCAATTCCCATATTAAAAACCGAATACATTTGAACCTGGTTTAATTTGCCCTTTTTTTGAATCTTTCTGAATATATTATTGGGCCGCCAACTTTTTTTATCTATTGCCAAACCCAGCCCTTGGGGAACAATTTTGGTCGCTTTATTATAAAAAGCCCCTCCTGTAATATGGGCTATCCCTTTAATTGTTTTTTGCCGATACGAAGAAAGTAAAGCAAGAACCGGTTTTACATAGATGCGGGTTGGTTTCAGTAAACTATTTTTATACCGGATAATTTCTTCCTTGTTTAACGCCTTCCTTATTAAAGAAAACCCGTTGGAATGAGGGCCGGATGAAGAAATTCCTATTACCTTATCCCCGGCTTTCATCCTCAAGCCATTTATTATCTTACCCTTCTCGGCTACCCCTACGCAAAATCCTGCTAAATCATACTCATCTGCCTTATACATCCCGGGCATCTCGGCGGTTTCTCCGCCTAAAAGGCTACAGTTGCTTTGCGATAATCCTAAAGAAACACCTTTTATTATCTGCTTTAAAACAGCTGGGTTTAATTTGCCGCAAGCTATATAATCGAGAAAAAAGAGAGGTTTAGCCCCTAAGCAGATGATATCATTAACATTCATCGCTACCAAATCTATCCCGACTCCTTGATGGGCTTTGAACTTTTGAGCTAATTTTAATTTCGTCCCCACTCCGTCGGTAGACGACACTATAACCGGGTTTTTATAATTTTTGGCGATATTTTTAAAATCGAAAAGAGATCCAAAAGCAGAAACTTTATTAATTTTTTTAGCAGTAACAAAAGGACCGATATCTTTTATGAATTGATCTGCCTTTTCGACATCTACTCCACTTCTTTTATAATCGATTTTTGCCATCTCTTCTCCTTTTACTTAAATTTTCCCGTCCAACAATAAAGACAAAGTTTGTCTTTAGGCAGCCCAATTGCCGAAACCATATCGGCAATTTTTTGGTATTTTAAAGTTGTGACGCCGAGGTCTTTAGCTATCTGAGCTATCATCTTATCATATTTAGGAGTTTTATCATCTATATACCGGGAAATGTCTTTTTTATTTTTCCCTTCAATAGACTTTATAACCTGTCGGGCAATCAACTCTTTTTTAGTACGAGTCGAGTAGTTGAATATGCAGGGAAAAAGCAAAGGCGGGCATGCGACCCGGACATGTACTTCTTTAGCCTTACTGCCCCAGAGCTTAGTCAAAGTATAGTTTTTAAGCTGTGTGCCTCTAACAATTGAATCTTCACAAAGTACGATTTTTTGGCCTTTAATTATCTCTTTTATCGGAATAAGCTTCATCTTAGCTACCAAATTCCTTACACTTTGAGCCGAAGGAAGATAGCTGCGTCCATACCCAGGCGTGTACTTAACCAGGGGCCTGCGAAAAGGAACGCCTTTGCCTAAAGCATAACCAATAGCGTGAGCAGTGCCTGAATCGGGGACTCCCGCTGCTAAATCAGGCTTAACCTGATCGGCCCGGGCTAATAATTTTCCACAATTTTCCCGTACCTTTTCTACATTTTTGCCCTGATAGCAAGAAGCTGGGAAACCAGTATAGACCCAGGAAAACGCGCAAATCTTTAGATTATTTTCGTTTCCTTTCTTCTTTTGTTGCAAACCACTTTGCTTAATAAAGACAATTTCTTCCGGCAAAAGCTCTTTTACCACTTTAAAATCCAAATTCGGAAAAGCCGCGGTTTCGCTAACAACCGCAAAACCTTCCCTGCTTTTACCTATAATTAATGGCGAGAGCCCGTATTTATCCCGGGAAGCATAAATACCTTTTTTTGTTAAAATTAATAATGAAATAGAGCCTTTAATTTTAGAATACATATATTCAATGCCTTCGGTCAAAGACTTTTTTTGTAAAATTAATTTACTTACTAACTCGCAAATATTAATCCGGCTATCGGAAATCTCGCTAAAAGAAAAGTTTTTAGAAAATAATTCTTCAGTTAAAGCTTTCCAATTATTAATCCAGCCATTTGTGACTAAACAAAAATCACCAAACCTTGATTTCACATAAATCGGCTGCTCCTCATAACTTATCGCCCCTATACCTTTATTACCTTCTAAAGAGCTGAACTCCTCTAACAATTTAGATTTGAATTGGCTGCTGCTGATGTTGTGAATTCTTCTGATAATCTTTTCTCCCGATAATGCAATGCCGCCAAATTGTGTACCTAAATGAGAGTGGTAATCCCCGGCATAAAAAAGCTGGTTCATACAATTTTTATTTTTTGAAACTACTCCAAATATACCACTCATAAATATTCTCCTTATCCTCTAGTTATTTAAAATAATCTAGAGAATTCTGAAAAAAGCTCAAACCATGCGCAGCCAATTCTCGCCCTTGCCAATCCGGGTGTTGATGAATAAAAATAAATCTTTCCGGATGCGGCATCAAGCCAAACACTCTCCCGGTCTCATCTACGATGCCTGCTATGTTGTCTAAAGAACCATTGGGATTGTCTGGATAACCAACATCTTTGCCCGAATTATTGCTATAGCTTAACGCAACCTGGTTATTTTTTTTAATTTTATCTAAAATTTCTAAATCACAAAAAAACTTACCCTCGGCATGAGCCACGGGCAAATGGATTAACCCGGGCAAACCTTTTAACCATATCTTGTTTGCTAAAGATTCATTACCGGAATTTATTTTTAAGCGGACCCATCTATCTTCAAAACGGCGGGAATCGTTTTCTACTAAACTTACGGTTTGAGAAAAATCCAAATCAGGAAGAATACCGGCTTTGACTAATACCTGAAATCCATTACAAATTCCCAAAATCAAACCGCCGCCTTCAACGAATTTTTTTAGTTTATCTTTTAGCCAGAGAATAATTTCTAAAGAAAATATCTTGCCGGCTCCAAGGTCATCTCCGTAACTAAACCCGCCGGGAATACAAATAATTTGATAAGAAGAAAAATCTTTATTTTTCTTTATTAAATTTATATGGCCCAACTCCACTTGAGCACCTGCCCTGCTAAAAGCAAACTCTGTTTCTTTATCACAATTGGTTCCGGCAGTACGAAAAATTAAAACTTTAGGTGTTGCCATAATTATCTAATATCTATTTTTTCGGTTTCCATCTAAATTCTGCAAACGGCTTAAGCAATCTTTCCTTTATAAGCTGCAGGCTAATATCGGCTATTTTCGATGATTTTTTATTATAAATAGTTAATTTTTTTTCTTCTGCCGTACAACCAACCAGCCCGCAAGGCACTCCTTTAAATTGTTGTTGGAATTCCTCTTTCTTATCCTTTTCTACTTCAACCAAAAAACGGCTGGGAGATTCTGCAAACAAAACCTGATAATCGTCGATGCTTTCTGAAACCGGAACCTCTCCTAAAAACAAAGAGGCGCCTAGCCCTGAACCAACGCACATCTCGGCAATGGCTGCTGAAATTCCACCTTCAGATAAATCATGGCAAGAAGCAACTATTGATTTATTGATAGCTTTAGATAAATTAATAAACACATCTTTAGCGTTAGGCTCAACCTTGGGCACCAGGCCCTTTTCTACTCCCTGCATCCTCAAATATTCCGACTGTCCCAGTTCTGGTTTAGTCAAACCAACCAAATAGATAAGATTGTCATCCTTTTTAAAGCTACTCCCTACAGCCAGCCGCCAATCTTCTAATATTGATACCGCTGAAATTAAAAGCGTTCCGGGAATTGTTATTTTCTCTGTACCGGAGTTGTATTCATTATAGAAGCTGTCTTTACCGGAAATAAACGGAGTACCAAAATAAAGCGAATAATCATAACAAGCTTTTGCGGCCCGGACTAATCCACCCAATATCTGCGGGTCATCCGGCGAGCCCCAGCTAAAATTATCTAAAATGAATGTATTCTCTAGAGAGCCGCCCATTGAAATAACATTTCTTAAAGCTTCATCTATGGCTAAAGCTGCCATATAATAAGGGTCAAGATCGGAATAAAAAGGATTTATCCCGCAACCTACCACCACAGCTTTTTTGCTGCTAAGCTTGGGCCTTAATACTGCTGCATCATTAATGCCCAGCGATGAACTGTCGATAGCTTTCAATACCGAACCACCTTGGACCTCATGGTCATATTGATGCAAAATCCAATCCTTGGGAGCAATATTAACTGAACTTAAAATAGCAATTAAATCATCATTATAATTTTTCTTTTCTTGTAGCTGCTCCTTTTCCTCTGTTTTGTTAACCCAGGTAGCTTTTTTTGAAATCTGGAGGC
Organism: Candidatus Omnitrophota bacterium; assembly: GCA_021735445.1. Classification (GTDB taxonomy): domain Bacteria; phylum Omnitrophota; class Gorgyraeia; order Duberdicusellales; family 4484-171; genus PXAH01. Next base: position 47,186 of record JAIPHA010000005.1, on the reverse strand, counting down.
TGCTGAAGATAAAATCCATATCTAAATCTGCCACCCTATTATCCTGATAAAAAAGAACCAGATTATTAGAATCGGCAACCTCTCCGATGACTGCCATCTCTACTTCTTCCCGGCTGAAAATATCTTCAAGCTCTTTAATCTTATTACTTTGGGTAAAAAAGACCATTCTTTCCTGTGATTCCGATATCCAGATATCGGTATAACTTAACCCCTTATATTTAAGAGGCACTCTATCCAGGTAAACCTTAGCCCCGTAACCTTTAGCTAGCTCAGTAACAGCGCTTGAAAGCCCTCCTGCCCCACAATCGGTAATTGCCGTAAATAGATCTTTCTCCTGAGCTTGCAAAAGAGCGTCGGAAACTTTTTTTTCCTCGATAGGATTACCAATCTGGACCGCGCTGCGCAACCCCATTGCTTCCTGATCCAACTCCTGGGAAGAGAAGGTCGCGCCATGAATACCGTCTTTGCCGGTTTTTGCCCCGCAAACTACGATTAAATCCCCTTTGTTGACTTTTTTAAAAGATTTATCACAAGAACCAATCCCTAATGTTCCGCAATAAACTAAAGGATTCCCTAAAAAACGGTGATCAAAAAGCACTGACCCGGCTACAGTAGGAATTCCCATCCTGTTGCCATAGTCCCGGACACCGGAAACTACTCCTTTAATAATTCTTCGGGGATGGAGCAGGCCTTCCGGCAAATCTTTATCAGATATATGCCAATTAGAAAAACAAAAAGCGTCTATAGAGGCAAACGGCCTGAAGCCGGAACCGGTCCCAAGAACATCTCTGATTACACCTCCGATTCCGGTCGAAGCTCCGCCGTAAGGCTCAAGGCTTGAAGGATGATTGTGAGTTTCAACTTTGAAACAAATATTTTCGTCCTGGTCAAATTTTACAATACCGGAATTATCTTCAAATACAGAAACGCACTGAGGAGAGTTGATCTCTTTTGTTGCTTTCATTATCGTAGATTTAAGTAAATTATTTATTTTTTCTTTTTTTGTTGATTCGCCGCTTCTTTCTTCATAATCAATAAGGCCGGAAAAAGTTTTATGCCCGCAATGTTCTGACCACAAGACAGCCAGGGTTTCTAATTCACAATCAGTGGGATTCCTCTTTAATTTTCTAAAATATTCCTTTATCTTCTCCATCTCAAGAGTGTTCAGCGCCAAGCATCCTTCTTTGGATATCTGGTCCAACTTTTTGGCATCGGCCCCCAAAACATCTATCACTTTAAGATTAAAGCTATAACTGCTAGCCTCCAATTGAGACAAGTTTTTTAAATCTTTTAATTTGTTATAATCTGCCACCCTTTCAATAACCGGATTGTAGATTATTTTCGGGCCCAAATATTGAATCTGGCCTTGGTCTAGCCCGCTAAATTCATAAAGAGTACCGGTCCGGATATCATTGACGGTTAATGATAAATCATAAACTGCTTTTTCTAAAGAAGCGGCAACAGAATCAAAAACTCCGGGATGGTAAATAACCATCATTTCCTTAGAAAGCGGCTGCTTGTTAAAAATTCCTTGCTGGAGAGAGTAACTTTCAGTGATTGGATCTATCAGGACCTCTCTGGCTACTTTGTCTATTTGGGCAGAACTAAGCTCTGAATCGATAAAATAAATTTTTTTTGTAGATAAAGAAAAATCTTTAAAACCCAAATCTTCTATCTGGGATTTAAGCTCGATATTTTCTTTATTTTTTTTAGAGAATACATCTATTCTCCAAATCATAAAACTCCCATTTTTAACTGGTTAATTGGTTAATTTGTTAAATGGTCAATAAATAATCGCCACTCACTAATTAACCACTCACTAAAAAAGAAAGGCGGGTTTAACTTAGATTAAACCTTTTATAAATTTTATCAATATTTGATAAATAGCTATAAGGGTCAAATATCTTATTTAAAATTTTTTCATCGAGTATATTTCTTATTCTCTTATTTTTAAATATTTCTTCTTTAAAATTAGAATTGTTATTGATTACTTCCAGCGAAATTTTTTGTATTAAATCATAGGCATCCATTCTCGATAGCCCTTTTTTCATAAGTTCAGTTAATACTTTCTGAGAATAAATTATTCCTCTATTCAGTTCAATATTGCGAATCATGCTTTTAGGGTTAACTTTTATTTTAGATACAACTTCTTTAAATTTCTGCAACATATAATCTATTATTATGGTTGAATCGGGAATTATCACTCTTTCTACCGAAGAATGAGAAATATCCCGTTCATGCCAAAGGTTTATATTTTCAGATGCCGCAAAAGCATTAGACCTTAATAAACGAGCCAAACCGCAAATTCTTTCAGATACAATAGGATTTTGTTTATGCGGCATAGCTGACGAGCCTTTTTGGCCGCTGTAGAAAGGCTCTTTGGCTTCATCTACTTCAGTCCGGTGCAAATGCCTGATCTCGGTCGCGAATCTTTCCAAGGTTGAACCAAGCAAAGAAAGCAAAAATAAAAAATAAGCAAACCTTTCCCGGGAAACAATTTGAGTCGAAACCTTAGCCCAATTAATGCCTATTTTCTTACAAATATATTCTTCGGTTTTTGGGCTAAAATAAGCAAATGTGCCGACCGCGCCGGAAATTTTTCCGGATACCACATAATCGAAACTATCGGATAGCTTTTCCCTTTCCTCTAATAAATCATTATATAAATAAAGAAATTTTAAACCAAAACTATAAATTTCAGCATGCATTCCATGAGACCGAGCCATGCAAATTGTATCTTTATATTTTATGGCTTTCGCCTTGACTACTCTTATTAATTTATCTAAATCTGATAAAATAATCTTATAAGTATCTTTTATCTGCCAAGCCAAAGTTGTATCTAAAAGATCCGAGGAAGTAAGGCCGCGGTGAAGGTATTGTGCAGCCGGGCCAATTTGGACGGAAATATGTTTTAAAAAAGCGACAATATCATGGCGGGTTTCTTTTTCAATATCTTTTATTTTATCAACTGATATTTTTACTTTAGCAAATTTTTTACTAGTTCCTTTGGGTATCTTTTTCTGTTTTTCTAAAGATTCACACAAGAGAGCTTCTATCTTTAAGAAACGCTTAAACTTCTCGTCTTCCTGCCAAATTCTGCCTATTTTTTTTGGGGTATATCTTTTGATCATTAGGTTACAATATTAACAAAACTGCCTACAGCAGTCAATCAAAAATATATAAATAATAGTTTGTTCAAAAACTTTCCCCTTCTGAAGGAAAAGTTTCTCTTTTTACTTCCTGGTTAAACGAATTTACTGCATTCTTTACTTGAACGGATAAATCCAAAAACCTTCTTACAAATTTCATCTTGCCAGGATAAAGGCCTAACAAATCATACAAGACTAAAACTTGGCCGGTGCAGTGTTTGCCGGCGCCGATACCGATAGTAGGGATTTCTAAAACATCGGTAATCTCTTTTGCCGCATCTTTTCGCATACATTCTAAAACAATGCTAAAGGCGCCTAACCTTTCCAATTGTTTAGCTTGCTTGATCAATCCATCTACAGAACTTTTATCTTTTCCCTGAATTTTGTGCCCGCCCAGAAGATGAATAGTCTGAGGAGTGAGGCCAATGTGGCCCATCACCAAAATATCATTATTGATTAAATTCTTAATTACTTTTTTACACCCCCTAAACCATTCTACTTTAATTGCGTCAGCTCCAGCTCTAATCAGCTTTTTTGCTGTTTCCAGGGGCTGGCTGTTTTTCTTTTGACAGCCTGCATAAGGCATATCGGCAACAATAATTTTATCCGGGGCTCCTTTAGCAACAGCTAATGTATGGCTTATCATTTCAGGCACAGTAACTTCCTTGGTATCGGATAAGCCCAAACAAACATTAGCCATTGAATCCCCTACCAGAATTATATCAACATCACTTTCATTAAGGCTGGAAGCAAAAGAATAATCATAGCAAGTAACCATAGATATTTTCTTCTCCCCCGCGATAATTTCCCTTATTCGTGCTTCCTTTTTCTCCATACTAACCCTTCAAAGAGGAGACGTTTCCCTCGTTTATAACTTTTTGATTAATAACAACTTACAACTCAACGTTTTCCGCAATTTTTCCTTTTTACTCTGGAAAACACGCCTTCATAAGATACTTGCTATCAATGACTTATATAAGAGGGAAACGTCCCCTCTCTTTTTTAGTTTATTTTTTCTATTCCTTTTTCAGTCACGAAATAAACAGTAAGCGATGGGTTTTTTTCTCCAACTTCTTTCGCAAGCTGTCTTCCCTTTATAAAAAACGCTGTAGCTAATATATCAGCCTCTACGGATTTTTCTGCAATTACCGTTATGCTTAAGAATTTTTTTTCGACTGGATACCCTCTTTCTGGATCGATAAGGTGAGAATAAATTTGTCCGTTTTTTTCATAAAATTGCTCATAGTTTCCTGAAGTCGCAACTGCCCTATCAACTACTTCTATTGTTTTAGCGACATTCCCGAATGGTTTTCTTATCCCCACTCTCCAAGGTTTACCTTGATTTCTACCCAAACAATAAACCTCTCCCCCTAAATTAACTAAAGCATTATCTATGCCCTGTTTTTTTAACTCTCTTATCGCCTGGTCCACCATATAACCTTTCGCAATACCAGATAAATCTAAGTTAATGCCTTTTTTGCTGATAATAACAGTTTGGGAGCCGCGGTCAACCTTAACCTGGGAAATGCCCCCAGATTTTTTTAATTTTTCTATCTTTGCTGAATCAAATAAATTCTTAACTTTTTTATCTTGCATCACCTTTTTCCAAAAATCGTATAAATCCCCTTTACTTATATCAAAAGCTCCATCGGTAAGTTGCTGATATTTTTTTGCTATTTCAATGACATCTATCAACTCCCTGGAAACCTTAATTTCCCTGCCAATATTATGATTTAACTTATAAACTTCGGAATTACTGTCATACTTGTTGAAAATATTCTCTAGCTTTTTTGTTTCTTGGTAAACGATTTTTGCAGCATCTTGGTTAAAAGAAATTACTTCCAGATAAGTGCCTGATACAATAAACCTTTCCTGATAAGGTGAATTCGAGCAAGATGCGACAAGCAACAAAAAAAATATCAAAATCCTTTTCGACATATTATTTTTGTGAAATAATAATCTAGCTTTTTCTAAAATTAGCTACTACTTTGTTTTTTATACCACCACGGACAGTAAATTCAGCTGTAACGTCTAAACTCTTTGGTTTTAATGCTTTCTTGAGGTCTTCTAATATTTTATTTACGGCGTGTTCATTATAAATCTTTACGTTACGGAAGGCATAAAGATAATACTTTAATGATTTTAATTCAACTAATTTTTTATCTGGGGTATATTTTATCGTAAGGCAAGCAAAATCCGGCAAGCCAGAGTATGGACAAACACAGCTAAACTCTTCTGAGGCTAGCTGAACATCTATTTCATTTTTTGGATATTGATAGGCAATAGTCTCTAAAATGGAGTCGTCAATATCTTCGGGTAAAAAACTCTTTGATGCAGTTTTTTTTGCTTTCTTTTCTAAAGGAGATATTTTTCGTTCCTCAAAAATCATAGTGTTTTATTATACCAAAACCCCTCTTAATTTCCACCTTTTCTCTCAAAATATAGTTAAGTTACAAGTTTAAGACCTGACCCCTTTGGGGGGAGATCGAGGATCGAGTGGTAGGTTAAAAACTTTTGGATGATTTGGGAGATTTCGTTTTGGCAACGCAAGCTTAGCCGGATACGGCTGGCAGCTGCGATTGAATTATTCTGGATATAGCTGAATGTTTTAGACGCCTCCTGGCTAAGCGGCTTGTAATCTTTGTAATTTTTGCGGCAATCCTGACAAAGGAGCCCTCCCCTTTTAGTGCTAAAAAAGAGAGAGCCTTTGATTAGTTTTTGGCAAACTATACAATGGTTAAGTTCTGGTTTGATTCCGGCTAAAGTTAAAAATTTAATTAAAAAAAGATAAAACGCTTTCTGATGGTCCTTTTCAATCAAACGAATCGAGTGAAAGGTGAGATTGAAAATATATTTATTTTTATCCCAAAGCTGCATAGTTTTATCCAGTAAATTAAAAAAAAATCCCGCTACCGCCGCTTTCTCTAAATTATTCCTTAAATAACTAAATTCTGAAATGAGCTCTGCCTGAGAAACCAGCCAAATTTCGCTCTGCTTCGGGTAAAATACAAATTCATTTAAACTAAACAAGTCCAGAGGTGTAGAAAACTCTTTTTTTTGCCGGTAAAAACCTTTGAAAATTCCTCTGATTTTTCCAAAATTATGAAGATAAATCGTGGCGATTACGCTTGTTTCCCTAAAGTTGAATCTTTTTAAAACAAAACCTATATCTTTTTTTATCATTAGCTTAATTTTATTTTTTGGAATTTTAGAAGAATTTCTCTTTGTTTTTCTTCCATCTTTTTTCTTTGAGCAGCAGCTGAATCCTCGAAACCAATCAGATGCAATATGCCGTGGATAAGGTAAAGCAATAGTTCAACCTGCCAATCAATTTTTAATTTTTCAGCCACAACTACCGCTTCCTCCACAGATACGACCACTTCTCCCAAATAATCCGGCTCAATTTCGTCAGCCAAATTAAAAGAAATAACATCAGTGGGAGTATCTTTAGAAAAATATTCTTTGTTTAATTTAACAATAAACCGGTTATCAGACAAAACAAAAGAAGCTTTTTTCGATTCGATTGAAAGATAAAAAAATATTTTCTTTAAATATCCTCTTACCTTTTCTATATCTATCTTTTTAATTCTTTGTTGGTTTAAAATATCCATCAAAATATACAAGTAAAGCCCGCCTACAACGCGGCTTTACTTCTTTTTGGAATTGTTGTTTTCCTTAGGGTATTTAATTCTGGTGTGGTATGTTGCATTGAGTATGCGGATAAAACTTTGGGTAATTTTTTCTAAATCTTTTAGAGTCAGGCTGCTTTCGTCCAATTCACCTTCTAAAAATCTCTTTTTTACGACATCTCTGACCATCTCTTCTATCCGAGCCGGATTCGGCTCAGAAACTGTGCGCGAAATAGCCTCTACCGAATCAGCCAAAGCCACGATAGCAATCTCTTTAGACTGCGGTTTAGGGCCCGGATACTTGTATTCTTCTTCATGTTTCTGATCCGGCTCAATCTCCTTAGCCCGGGAATAAAAATAATAAACTAAGGTTTTTCCGTGATGCTGGCGAATAAAATTAATTATTTGAGGATTTATGTGATGTTTTTTTGCCAACTCAACCCCCTCTTTAACATGATTAAAAATAATCAGTTTACTCATCGAGGGTTTTAATTTTTTATGCATATCTTTATAATTTACTAAATTTTCAATAAAATATTGAGGCTTAACAAGCTTACCAATATCATGGTAATAAGCCCCTACACGCACAAGGAGCGAATTAGCTCCGATAGCCTCTGCGGCCGCTTCACTTAAATTAGCCATAACTAAAGAATGCTGGTAAGTACCCGGTGCCTCTAATATCAAACGCCGCATCAAAGGATGGTTAAAATCGGAAAGTTCAAGCAAAGATATATTAGTTAAAACTTTAAATATATACTCAAAAATCGGCAAGATCCCCAAAACGATAATCGGCGACAATATACCGTTAATTAAACATATTTTCAGCAGCCCCAAATCCAGAGTAGAAAATATTAAAAAACTATTTCTTCCTTCTAAAAAGTAAGCAACTATAAACTGCACAATTCCGGCTAAAAATCCGGCCCGGATTACCTGAAAACGCCGCCTAATTCTATAACTAAGCAAAGCAGCAACAATTGAAGCAATAAGCAAACTTAAGGCTACGCTAAAGCTTCTATCAGAAACATCGGCAGCTAAAAATGCAATTAGGACCGAAAAGATAAAAGAAAGCTCGAGATTTTCAAATAAAAGAGTGATTAAAATAATAAAACCTATCGCAGCTATCCCATAACCGGGAATCTTAAATATAATCGTGGTAATTAAGGGGACTAAAATGGCAATTACCGTAAGTATAGCTAAGTCCAGGAGAGATGGTAAATCAGTGGATTTACGAAAAAAATTCAGATATATAAACAAAACAGCGATTAAGGCAAGTAGGGAAAAATTAATCGAATAAAGATAAAAGATAAAAGCCGCGGCCAGAAAAAGGATACCCCCGATAAGCGCATTTTTTATATCTATTTTTGCTTTAATTAATGAGATATCCATCTTTTTTAAGCCTTATTGTTATAGAAATTTTCATAAGCTTGAACTATTTTTTGAATCAAAGGATGCCTTACTACGTCTTTTCCTTCCAACTCGGTTAATTTAATGCCTTCAATTTTTTCCAATATATTCTTTGCTTCAAGCAATCCGGCGGGCTTGCCTCCCGGTAAATCACTTTGAGTGATATCGCCTGTAATTACAGTTTTAGAGTCAAATCCTAACCGGGTCAAAAACATCCTTAATTGTTCTGAAGTACAATTTTGAGCTTCATCCAAAATCACAAAAGCATTATTTAAACTCCTGCCTCTCATATAAGCCAGAGGAGCTATTTCTATTATGCCAGTTTCAAGGTATTCCTCTATAACTTCAATTTCCATCATATCATATAAAGCATCATATAAGGGGCGCAAATAGGGATTGAGTTTTTCCTGCATGCTTCCCGGCAAATACCCTAAAGATTCACCCGCTTCGATAGCCGGGCGGGTAAGGATAATCCTGCGTACTTTTTTATCAAAAAGATAATTTACAGCCATTGCCATTGCCAGATAAGTTTTACCTGTACCAGCCGGCCCAGTCGCAATAACTATATCATCCCGGGTTATTGCCTCAATATAATTCAGCTGTCCTTTCGTTTTAGGAAAAACCTGCGGTTTCCTCCCGGAAAATACTTTTATCCCTTTTTTAACTATTTCTTTATTTGCTGTTTGAGAAGGATTGAAAGAGTGTTCAGGATGGAGAATCTTTGTTAAATCATGCCGGGTAAGAGACAGCCCCTCTTTGGCTAATTTAATAATCTTATTAATCCGGCCTAAAGAGCCTTCGACTTTATCTGCTCTGCCTTCAACCGATATCCCTTCCGAAGTTAGATAAATCGATACGCCTAACTCATCTTCTAACAAGCGCAGGTTCTTATCTCTGGGGCCAAAGATGGACCTAAAATAAGATGAATCTTCTAGAGGAATTGCTTTACGCATAAATATTATCTTAAAACAGGCACTTTAATCTTCATCCCCGGATATATTTTATCGGGGCTGGTAAGAGTATCTTTATTTTCCTGGTAGATAAGTTCCCATTTTTTAGTCGTCCCGTAAAATTTACGGGAAATTTTTTGTAAAGTATCATTCTTTTTGACAGTATAATCCTCATATTCATAGCGGGGAGAATCTAAATCATACTCTTTAACTTTTAGCTCAGAAGCGGGAGGCTCTTGCTGATAAACTTCTTCCTGGTAAGATTCTTGCTGGTAAAATTCTTCTGATTCTGAAACCCCGGAGGCAACCTCTTCTTCTGATTTGGGGCCGAATTCGAACTCCAATACCGAAACTTTCCGGGTCGGGCCTAACCTGTTATCTTTTTGAACTTGGCCGGGTTCTCCGGCTAAATAGCCTTGATTGCCTTCAACCTCTCTATCCTCACGCGGCTTTTCAACCGTATAGGTTCTGACTCTCATGCATCCGGATAAAAATACGATAAACAACAAAAATAATATTTTTTTCACTTCCAACCTCCCTCGTATAATACGTTAATAACTCGAAATAACCAATCACCAAGTTACAAGATACAAACAATCACCAACAACCAATAATCAAAAAATAAATGTTTTGTTTGGTTATTTGAATTTGGTTATTGGTTATTATTTGGTTATTGTTTCTTGTATCTTGATTATTTCCTGCTTTCATTTTACCCCATTATTTTTTTAACTGCTCTCTTTATTCTTCCTCTATTTTTTTTATCCCTAATTCCTTAAGCTGATTTTCTGAAACCGGCCCAGGAGCTCCCGTCAAGGGCGAAATGCCTCTTTGGGTTTTTGGAAAAGCTATTACATCCCTGATACTTTCAGATTTTGTTATTATAGCATATAATCTATCCAAACCAAAAGCAATACCCGCATGAGGTGGGACGCCAAACTTAAAAGACCTTAACAAAAACCCAAACTTTTCCTCCGCCTCTTCTGAAGATATCCCTAAAATTTCAAAAACTTTTTTCTGGATTTCAGTTGAATGGATTCTTACCGAGCCACTGCCGATTTCTTCGCCATTTAAAACAAGGTCATAAGAGCGTGATTTTAATTGAGCTAAATTATTGCCGCCTAACCCTTCTACGCTTTCTGAGTCGGGAGCGGTAAAAGGATGGTGCAAAGACTGCCAGCGTTTATCTTCCTGATTATATTCAAAAAGCGGAAAACCAACTACCCAGAGAAAACGATAGTCTCCGGAAACCGGATTATTTTCGATATCCGGTTTATCAGTCTTGTATTTTTCAAGCGCATCCTGATAGGAAATCCGGGGAAAAGGAGTTTTAAGTTTTACGCCTAAAACTTGGAAAAATACAGACGCAAGCATTTCCTCGGTTAATTTCAAAACATCATCCTCTTCTAAAAACGACGCTTCTATATCAAGCTGAGTAAATTCCGGCTGCCGGTCTTTACGTAAATCTTCGTCCCGGAAACAACGGGCGATTTGATAATATTTATCGAACCCGGAAACCATAAGGATCTGTTTAAAAAGCTGGGGAGACTGGGGGAGAGCATAAAACTTTTTTGGTTGAAGGCGGGATGGGACCAGAAAATCCCGGGCTCCTTCCGGAGTAGACTTAGTCAAAATCGGCGTCTCTATTTCTAAAAATTCTTTTTTATTCAAGAACTCTCTTACATTTTGATTTAACTTATGGCGTAAAATAAATTTTTTTGTTACTTCCGGTTTACGCAGATAAAGATAGCGGTGAAGCAATGTTAACTCTTTGCTTACTTCTTTATCTTTATCCAGCTCAAAAGGCAGCTCTTCAGACCGGCTTAAAAATTCCAGCTCTTCAACGCAAACTTCAACAAGCCCGGTAGGAATATTTGGATTTTCCGTCTTTGCCGGCCTCTTGTTTACCACTCCTTTTATTTTTACCACATCCTCGGACCTTATTTTTTTTGCTTTGCTGCTCAACTCTTCCGGTTTAGGCAAAAATATTAGCTGAGTGATTCCATACCGGTCGCGTAAATCAACAAATATAATTTTGCCATGGTCACGGCGGGAGGCAACCCATCCGCAAAGAACAACTTTTTCGTTTATTTTCTTTTCATTCAGCTGGCCGCAATTGTGAGTTCTAATCATAATTTTTTAGCTTCTCCTTTATTTTGGTTGTTAAATCTTTTAACTTTAACGTTTCTTGTTCTGACTTGCTCATATCTTTTAAAATCACCTTATTTTCTTTTAATTCATCTTCTCCTAAGATAACCACAAGCTCTGCGCCTATTTTTTGTCCGTAACGCAGCTGCGCTTTTAATGATTTAGCCCGGAAATCGCAGCTGGAAGCTATCCGGTTAGCCCTTAATTCAGATAATAACAAAAGCCCCTGCTTTTCTAAATTTTTCCCGGCTCTTGCGATAAAAACTAAGGAGCGCTTTTTTTGCTCTTTTTTTCCCAAAGCCAGCATAACCCTTTCAACACCTAAAGCAAATCCTACGGCAGGGATATCTACTCCTCCCAACTGGCTAAACAAATTATTATAACGGCCCCCCGCGCCTAAAGCGTCTTGGGACCCTAACTGGTCAGAGGTAATTTCAAAAACAGTATGGGTATAGTAATCAAGGCCTCTGACCAAAAAAGGATTATATTTATAATTTATCCCTAAATCGCCTAAAACATTAAGAAGATTGTTAAAATGGTTCTGGCAATCAAAGCAAAGGTGCCCCTTGCCCAGTTTTAAAGAATTAACGATTCTTTTACATTTATCTCTTTTACAATCAATAACCCTTAAAGGATTATTAACTATCCTCTTTTGGCAAGCCGAACACAATTTATCCTTCTGCTTGCTAAGTTTTTCTTTGATATATTGTGATAATTTTTTTTTGTCCGCCTGGCAACCAAGGCTATTTAGCTGGAGCTGTTTCTTCTTGAGGCCTATCGAATCGACTATCTTAAGCGCTAATATTATTATTTCTGCGTCTAGATAAACGCTATCGGATCCAACCACCTCTGCTCCGATATGGTTAAATTGGCGCAAACGGCCTCTTTGAGGCCGCTCCCCCCGGAACATTGGCCCGAGATAGAAAAACTTGTAAAAATTATTTTTTTTATCTAAGCGATGCTGTAAATAGTACCTTACTACCTGAGCCGTGCCTTCGGGCCTTAAAACTATATCTTTGCCCTCGATCTTCATCATCTGGCTCTGAACTATCTCGCTAGCTTGGCCCACACCTTTTATGAATAAGTTCTTTTCCTCCAAAAAAGGAAGCATCAACTGCCTATACCCATAAAGATTAAACAAATTCATTGATTTGCGGCGCAGAGATTCATAAAGAGAAACTTGCTGGGACGAAAAATCTACTGTACCTCTTACATTAGAATATTGCCTTTTCATTTTTCTCCAAATTTTTTTTTAGAATAACCTCTAATGGCGGGATCTTCATAACCACAGTGAGCAAAAACTCTAGTGAATATATTTTTTCATATCCAAACCGGGCTTAAAAGTAACTACTTTTCTTTCCGGGACAGGAACCACTTCGCCAGTTTTAGGATTTCTCCCAACCCTGGGCTTTCTCCGTTTAATCTGAAAAACACCGAAGTTTCTTAATTCAATTCTTTTGCCCTCTTTTAAGGATTCAAGAATAAAATCAAAGGTATGCTGAACTATCTCTTTAACCACTACCTGTTTTATGCCTGTATCCTGGCTTATCCGTAAAACAATATCTCGTTTTCTCATGAATTTAGTTTATCAGTTAGCATTTAGAGTGTCAAGGACAAGTTTGTTTCCCCCACCAAAGAGCTTATTTTTCCTAAAGCACTGGGCTCTAACGAAATAGAGAACTTATCCCCTACTTTCACTTTGGTGTTGCCCATCCGGTCATCCCGAAAAGAAAAGAAAACCGGTTTATCCCCCTGATTGCTCATTACTATTGATTTAAGCTCCTTTAAAGGGATAGTTTTCCTATCAACCTTAATGTTTACTTCTTTTACTTTTTGCTGCAATTGCTCAATGGGAAATATTTCCGAGGCTAAAATTTTTGGGACCCTGTCTTTGGTTTCCAGTTTTCCTCTTAAAACAATAATTTTTTTCTTGGCTATAAATAATTGAGTTTCGGCAAAAAGGCGCGGAAAAACAAAAGCTTCAACGCTGGCAGTTTCATCTTCGATCCTGATTATAGCCATCCGTTCATTTCGCCTTCGCGTGGTAACCGCCTTGACCTTTTCGATAACTCCGCAAACAAGAACTTCCCTATTCCGGATGCTTTCGTTTAACGAACTGATTAATTCCCGTTTCAAGAATTTTATCGTTCCGGAATAACAATAGAGCGGGTGGCCGCTTAGATAAACGCCTAAAAGGGTTTTTTCAAAATTGAGAATCTGCAGCAAAGGCCATTCCGAAACTTCGGGTATCTTTTCCTGTTCTTCCTCTTTCGAAAATAAAGTTAACTGAGAAGCGTTTTTCTTTTTCCTGGCCTGCCTTGCCAAAAGCTTATCCAACAAGAGCATCATCTGGGCCCGTTTTAGGCCTAAAGAATCCATGGCCCCCGATTTTATTAAACTTTCTATAACTTTTTTATTGACAGCCCGGGAATCAATTCGATCGGAAAAATCAAAGATGCTTTCGAATTTTTTCTCCTTTCGCGCAGAAATTATACTCTCTAAAGCCGCTCCTCCTACATTTTTTATCGCAATTAAACCAAACCGGATATTGTTATCGTCGGTTACAGTAAAATTAGCATAACTTGTATTAATATCAGGAGGGAGCACTTTTATCTTCATTCGATTTGCCTCATTAATATATTCAACAACTTTATCAGTATTATTTCTTTCGCTAGTTAAAAGAGCCGCAATGAACTCAACTCCAAAATGAGCTTTCAGGTAGGCGGTCCGGTAAGAGATAAGAGCATAAGCCGTAGAATGAGAATTGTGAACGACGATCCCATTGGCAAGAAAATTATGATATTTTTCGATTTGCAAATCATATGTCAGCCTATCTCCTAGATATTCTATTGAAATCACTCTATCCCAATAAATATCAGATTGAGCGTATTTCATTAACTCTGAATCTTTAAAATAATCAGCAAGTTTTTTTATAGTATTACGTCTAAATCCTTGTTTGTGTTGTTTAATATTACCAGTAAAGCTTCTCATACAAACACAAGAATCAGATTCTAAATTTCTCCATGGAATATTATTTTTTACTCTCAGCTTTTGCACACAAAATTTTATTTGCTGAGGGATAATATCTTTGCTTTCCCGATTAGATGCAACTGAGCGATAATATTTTCTCAACTTATCTAATTGTTTATCTTGGCCGATAATATAACGAGCTAAATTGTTAAGAAAACTATCAATACTTTCCCGGCCTTGCAGTATAAGGACATAGCCTACCCTGTTATTTATCTTTTGTTTATATCTATATTTAAAATGTTTCTTATGGATTTTCGAAATAATTCCGAATCTTAACAATAATTCCTGAAGTTGCTGCGCAAGCTTAACAGAAGAGGTCGCGTAAAATGGAAAAGAATTTCTTTTCGTATAGACAAAACCGTCTCCTGACCACAACCTGCCAAGAAATAACGCTAAATCATCCGGTTTCAAACTAAAAATAAAATCAGGAATAAACTTCTCAGATGCATTCTTGTCAACAAGATTTAGTTCCTCCAACCAAACCCTAAATCCAGAACGGACAAAAGATGTTGTTGAAACGGCTCCTTTCTTGTTCCAAGGAACCTGGCCCCTAAAAAATCTCGTATTTTTTCCAGTCCCACAATAAACTTCATATATCGATCTTCTGCTTCTTAGTGCCGGAATAGTTTGTGGAAACAGTTGTGCATTTTTCACAAAATCATCGCAATATTCTTTATTGGCAGCATAAAAGTATACTCCGGCCGAATGATTCGTATTGCCCTCTGCGATAATTCCAGCTAAACTTATTAATTTATAACTAGCGCAGGAATTTTTTGCAGCTATTGGATGCTTTCTGGCAAGAGCTATCCTTTCTCCTCTAGATAGATTTTCCAGCTTTTTCCAGCCTTCCATAGTAAGAAAAGGATGGTTAGAAGTAACTTCTATTTCTCTGCCAAGATTAGTTTTCAGCTTATAAACAGGCTTAACCCCGTTACAAACTACATTTTCTATATTTACCTTGTTTATCTTCAACTGATCAGTGCATCCTAAAGTAGTTTTCGTCGACCTATATCTATAAATATCCTCTACCTTAACTAAACCACCTGTATCAGCATCAATAATTTCAGTATCCCCCACTACACATTTGTTGAAGCCGTACCCGGAAAAGTAGTCAATTAAATCAAATATCTGATTAGCTGCTTTTTCCGGTATCTTGTTATTTTTACAACCCCGTAAAAACAATTGTTTTTGTTGTTGAATTATCTCCGGTATTTTTTTTCCGATAGCTTTTCTTAAGGTATCGGCCCTGGCCATGTCAAAACCAGCTAACTCTGAAACTATTTGCATAATCTGTTCCTGGTAAACTATGATCCCATAAGTTTTTTCCAAAATTTGTTCTAATTTCGGATGAGGGTAGTGAACCTTTTTTTTGCCTTGTTTACGCTGAATAAAATCATCGACCATGCCGCTTCCCAAAGGCCCGGGCCGGTAAAGGGCCAGCACGGCAATAATGTCTTCAAAGGTCGAGGGTTTCATCTTCTCTAAAATCTCTCTCATCCCCCCGGATTCAAGCTGGAAAACCCCCATGGTTTCAGCTTTACTCAAAAGAGAGAAAGTCTTTTTATCAGAAATAGGGATCCCTGTAATATCAATATCCTTCTGCCGCGTACGTTTTATAATCTTAACGGTTTCATCTATTACAGTTAAGGTCTTTAGGCCGAGAAAATCCATTTTAAGCATACCGGTTTTTTCCAAAGAATCCATATCGTATCCGGTTACGATCTCCCCTTCAGAACCCCTGCTGAGAGGAATCCTCTCTAAAAGGGGCCTGTCTGAAACTACCACCCCGGCCGCGTGAGTAGAAGCATGCCGGGAAACTCCTTCCAACTGCATAGCTACATCAATTAACTTTTTTATTCTGCTGTCGGATTTATAAATATTTTCAAGGTCAGAATTGAGAGAGATAGCTTCTTTAAGAGTTACGGTATGGCCTACCGAAGTAGGAATCATTTTCGCGATTTTATCAACCTCAGAATAAGTAAAATCCATAACTCTGCCTACATCGCGCACGACCGCCCTGGCTAGCATGGTTCCAAAAGTAATGATTTGAGCAACATTTTCCCTTCCATAACGCTGGCCCACATATTCTAAGATTGAGGACCTTTTCTCATAACAAAAATCTATATCGATATCAGGCATGGAAATCCGGGCCGGGTTAAGGAACCTTTCAAACAAAAGGTCATAAGCTAAAGGGTCAATATCGGTTATATTGAGCAAATAACTTACAATACTGCCGGCGGCGCTGCCTCTGCCCGGGCCAACCGGGATATCGTTTTCTTTAGCAAACTTAATCAAATCCCAGACAATTAAAAAATAGCTGGAAAATCCTGTTTGGTTAATAACACCCAATTCATGCTCTAATCTTTTTTTTGCTTTTAAATTTTCTTTTGAGTATTTTTCTTCGAAATTTCGCTTGGCTAATTCTTTAAGAAAATCTTGATCGTTTTGGCCATCAGGTAAAGGGAAATGAGGCAAATGTATTTTAGAAAAATCCAAAGTAAGGTTGCATTTTTGCATAACTTCAAGGGTGTTCCGAAGCGCTTCCGGAATTTGGTAAAAATCTTTCTTCATTTCTTCCGGGCTCTTGAAATAAAAGCTTTCACTGCCAAAACGAAACCGGTTCGGGTCAGAAAGAGTAGTTTGGGTTTGAATAGCCAATAAAGCCTGGTGCGCAAAAGCCTGATCCTTATCCAAATAATGGATATCATTTGTGGCTAATAAAGGAATTCCCAGCTCTTGAGAAATTTTAATCAAATAAGAATTTACTTTATCTTGGTCATCCAAGCCATTTTTCATCACCTCTAGGTAAAAATTGCCTTTGCCAAATATATTGAGATACTCATCGGCCGCTTTATAAGCACCGGGAATGTCTCCCGCTAAAATCAAAGAAGGAATCTCTCCCTTAAGGCAGGCGCTGGAAGCGATAAGGCCTTGATGATGGTCGCAAAGAAGTTCTTTGTCAATCCTTGGCTTATAGTAAAACCCTTCTAAATGCGCCAAGCTCACCAGTTTTATTAAATTTTCGTATCCGGTATTATTTTTAGCTAAAAGAACAAGATGGTAATTTTGGCTCTTATTGGCTTTATCAAGCCGGGAGCCAGGAGCAAGATAAAACTCACAACCCAAAATCGGTTTTATTCCTTTTTTTACGCAAAGGTTGTAGAATTTTATAGCGCCAAACATGTTGCCATGGTCGGTTATAGCCAGAGCAGGCAGTTTTAGGCGGGCGGCTTTATCAACTAACTTCTCAAGAAGACAAGCTCCATCTAAAAGGCTATATTGAGTATGAACGTGAAGATGGACAAAATCGGCATGTTCCATAATTAATTTTTAATTAGATATACACAGATAAAAATATGATTCACACAGATTCCAGTTAATCAAAGATAAAAATATAATTAAATAGAACATAACCTTATCTTTTATCTGTGTGCATCCAAACTATCTGTGTATATCTATATATTTATTCCCACTCGATTGTAGCGGGAGGTTTTGAGCTTATATCAAAAACTACCCGGTTTACACCGCGTACTTTATTTATAATTGCGTTAGAAATCCGGGCCAATACATCCTGAGGCACCTTAGCCCAATCAGCGGTCATTCCGTCTAAACTGGTAACTGCCCTTATTGCTACCGCATTCTCATAAGTCCTCTTATCCCCCATAACCCCTACTGACCGGATTGGCAATAAAACAGCAAAAATTTGCCAATAATGGTCATAAAGCCCTGCTTGTTTTATGATTTTTTCCAAAATATAATCAGATTCTCTTAAAATTTTAAGCCTCTCTCTATTTACCTCTCCTAAAATTCTCACCGCTAAACCAGGCCCGGGGAAAGGATGCCGGTTTACTATTGTATCGGGTAAATCCAAAATTTGAGCAATTTTTCTTACTTCATCTTTAAAAAGATCCCGAAAAGGCTCTATTAACTTCAGCTTCATCTTATCAGGCAGCCCCCCCACATTATGGTGTGATTTTATACAAGCAGTAGGCCCGCCAAAAAAAGAAATTGACTCAATCACATCCGGATATAAAGTACCTTGCATTAAAAATTTAGCGTTTTTAAATTGTTTAGCTTCTTCTTCAAAAATATCTATAAATTCATGGCCAATGATTTTACGTTTTTTTTCCGGATCTATTACTCCTTTAAGTTTTTTTATAAACCGGCCTGACGCATTGACATAATGTAAATTTATTTTATAGTTATCTTTAAAAACTTTTAATACTCTTTTTACTTCTCCTTTTTGGAGCAATCCGTTATTTACAAATATACATTTAAGTTTTTTCCCAATTGCTTTCTGGAGTAAAACCGCTCCGGTCGATGAATCGACCCCTCCGCTTAAACCGCAAATCACATTGCCTTTGCCAACTTTCTTTTTTATCACCTTAATCTGCTCTGAAACAAAATCTTCTAACTGCCAATTAGCAAAACAATCGGATATTCTAAATAAAAAATTAGAAATTATCTGTATACCCAACTCGGTATGGATAACTTCGGGATGGAATTGAACACCATAAAGCTTCTTTTTAGAATTCCCTACCGAAGCAAACTTCGTATTAGCTGTATGAGAAAAACGCTCAAAACCACCGGGAAGTTCAATAATCTGGTCAGTATGGCTCATCCAGCTGGATATTTCCTTAGGTAAAGAGAAAAAAAGGTCTTGGTGGTTATCAATCTGCATTTTGGCATGCCCGTATTCTCTCTTTTTGCTTTCTTTTACCAACCCTCCTTTAGCTTGTACCAAAATTTGCATTCCGTAACAAATACCTAAAACGGGAACTTTGAGTTTTAAAAACTCTTTCTTTAAAGCAGGGGCTCCTTTTTGATAAACGCTATGCGGGCCGCCGGATAAGATTATTGCTTTTGGTTTTATTTTCTCAGCCTCTGCCTTGGTAATAGTATAAGGCTTTACTACGCTAAAAACCCGTAACTCACGAACCCTCCTGGCTATAAGTTGAGTATATTGTGAACCAAAATCAATAATTAATACTGTGTCTTTTCTCATAATAAGGATTATGGATTAAGGGTTAAGTGATAAGTGAAACTTTTATGATCATCAACTTAATCCTTACCACATACCACTTAATCCTAATTTATTTGCCCATCCCTACTCGTTGAGTGGCTTGAAAAACTTTGCCTTCAGTTTGAATCGAAGGAGCTATGATAATTTCGACAAAATGCATCTCATCTAAAGTCTTTGCCCCTAAAGAACCCATTGAAGTAGCTAAGGCTCCCATCAAATTTTGTGAACCATCATCGACTACAGCCGGGCCAAAAAGAATTTGTTTTAAAGTTCCCGATATTCCGGTTTTAATCCTGGTGCCTCTGGGTAAATTGCTATGAGAAGTCGCCATGCCCCAATGAAAGCCTCCTCCCGGCGCTTCTTTAGCCCGGGTAAAAGCAGAACCAATCATCACAGCATCGGCCCCGGATGCAAATGCTTTACAAATATCGCCCCCTTTGCTCATTCCGCCATCGGTAATAATCGGTACAAATTTACCGGTTTTACGGAAATAGAAATCCCTGGCCGCAGCGCAATCAATAGTTGAAGTAACCTGAGGAACCCCTATGCCTAAAACCCCGCGGGTTGTGCAGGCTGCCCCGGGTCCAACTCCAACTAAAATTCCGGCGCAGCCGGTAGAAAGCAAATCTAAAGTAACTTTATAAGTAACACAATTGCCGATAATTACAGGAATATTTTTTTCCTTGCAAAAACTATATAGGTTTAAAGGCTTGTAAGCATTGGCAAGATGCTTTGCAGTCGTAACAGTCGATTGGACCACAAAACAATCAGCCCCCGCATCTTCGGCGATTTTACTAAATCGATTAGCATTTTGAGGTATACAGCTTACTGCTGCATAACCGCCGGCGCTTTTAATCTCCTCTACCCTTTTGGCAATTAAACTTTCCTTAATATCTGCAGTATAGGCTTTTTGAATTAAAGCAGTGGCGGCTTCCGGCTCAGCCTTTGAAATCTCTTTTAATACCTGATCTGGATTTTCATAGCGAGTTTGTACGCCATCTAAATTTAAAACAGCAACTCCACCTAACTTTGACATTTCCACGGCAAAATCAACACCTACGACTCCATCCATCGCCGCAGCCAAAATTGGAATGGAAAATTTTTTACCGCCGAACTTCCAGGAACTATCCACTTCATCCGGGTTTATAGTTACTTCTCCCGGCGCGAGTGCAATTTCATCAAAACCATAACAACGTCTAGCCCGTCTTCCTATGCCAACCCATTCTGCCATAATTAACCCTCCTTATCGTATATTTCCTCTATTATTTCTTTTTTTACCTCATCCTCTCGATTCTCTTCTTGGCCTGTTTGCGGCTGGCTGAAATCCAAACCTAAAATATGGTTAGCCAAAGCAACAGAACCTCGTTCGGCTTTTACTTTGTTGCCCCGGTAAGATTTTTGGCCCTCCAACTCTGAATTAGCCGCATCACCAACTATATAAATCTGGCCGTATTTTGAGAAAAAAGATTCGGTTCCTAAATCAATTTCCAAACTATCTAAAAAGCCAAGATTGGGCTTTAAGCCACTATCGATAAAAACCAGCTGTGAAGAAAATAATTTTACCAAACAACTCTGATCCTCTTGGAAGCTATCTTTTTCTTTTTCAATTTTTACAGCTTTAATAGCCCGTTCCCCGATAACCTCTTTTAACCGATAACCCAAATAAACTGCTATACCCTGATTTTTTAGAATATCTATTATTTTTTCTTTATCCGGCCCTAAAAAATTTAAATCAGCCGCTACGATTCTTACTTCCTTTTTCAGGGATCTAAGGAATATGCTCAGTTTTATCCCTGCTAAAGTAGTTACAGATAAAGTAACTTCATTATGAATTTTTAAAAGAGCTTTTAGGTCATAGGGATTAATCTCCGCCAAGTAAAAAAAACCGTCTTTTTTTGTCCCCTTTATGTCGATTTTTTTAGAAAGAGCTCCCGAAGCGACTACTAAATTCATAAACTCGACCCTTTTAGAGTCGTCTAAGTAAATCTTTTTTCTTTTTACGCTTATTTTTTCAACCCTGGCACAAATAAAATTAAATCCGGAATCCGCAGCCCATTGACTGGTTTTTTTTATTTTTTTTAGGTCCAGCGGGTCTTTACTTAATTGGTCTTTAGGGAAATAAAACTCATTCTTATCTATAAGAGTTACTTTTATGCTTTGATCAGCTTTGCGCAAGGCCTCTAAGAAAGAACTTCCCGCCGGCCCGGCCCCAATTACCGTTATCTCAGTTATTTTCTCGCTACTCATCTGATAAAATTTGGCTTAACTGGTCAAACCAGCCAAATGGCATAAAATGGACTCCACCAGCTAATCCTTTGATCTCTTTAAAAATATTTTTTGCAATAGCTACGGATTCATCCCGCCTTGATTCAGTTTTTTCCATTTTTTCGATATAATAAGCCGGAACTTCTACTCCGGGAATATTATCGTTTAAATAGCGAGCCATCTTTTCGCTTTTTAACAAAGTTATCCCGGCAATTATGGGAACTGGTGGATTATATTTTTCGATAAATTTTCTATAACGTTCAACATCGAATATCGGCTGAGTTTGAAAAAAAGAAGCACCTGCTTTTATCTTTGCGTCCATTTTTTTAAGCTCCTTATCTAAATTGGGAGAAAATGGATTTAAGGCAGCTCCGCTGTAAAAGCTGGTTCCTTCTTTTAACCGGTTTCCAGCCCAATCACTGCCTGAATTCAGCTTTTCAACCATCTGAATCAATTTAACAGAATCAAATTCAAATACACCTTGAGCTTCAGGATGGTCCCCCCAACTGGGGTCATCGCCGCTTAATAACAATAAATTTTTAACCCCAAAGGAAAAAACCGCCAAAAGGTCCCCTTGCAGAGCAAGAGCATTGCGGTCTCTTGCCGTCAACTGCATTATTGGTTCCAAGCCGGATTGTTTCAGCTTTAGGCATATACCCCAGGAACTCATCCGCATCCGGGAAGCTTGCATGTCAGTTACATTAAAAGCATCGACTTTAGTTTTAACCTTATCTAAATTAGCAAATACATCCCGGACAGACACTCCCTTGGGTGCCTCCAATTCTACAGTAATTACAAATTGTTTTTTTTCTATTTTTTCTTTTAATTGCATAGCTTGCCTGCCTTAACTAAATTTTTAAAAAGAAAAAGCGATGTCAGCCTGCCCACTCCGCCCGGCACGGGGCTGATAAAGGCTGTTTTTTTAACTGCCGGTTCAAATTCAACATCACCGAAAATTTTTGATTCTTTTTTGGATATTCCCACATCAATCACCACAGCGCCATCTTTAATCCATTCTGCTTTTATAAAATGCGGTTTACCGACTGCCGATATCAAAAGATCGGCATTTTTAACATAAAAGGGAAGTTTTTCTTTTTGATAAGTAGCAATATGGGTAAGGCTCACGGTAGCAAACCTTTGGCCAAGTAAAAGAACCAATGGTTTCCCGATCAAAGTAGAAAAACCGACCACAGTCACATTCTTACCGTATAAATCAATGTCTAAAGAATTTATAATTTCAAACACTGCTAAAACAGTCGGGGATACAAAAGTTAAATCCCCATAAATCATTTTTCCCAAGTTATAAGGGCTTACCCCTTCTATATCTTTTTGCGGTAAAATTGCTGAAAAAATTTCTTCCGGCTTCCATCCTTTGGGAAAAGGTTTGTTAACAATGATTCCTTTGACCTCTTTATTCTGGTTAAGCTTTTTAACTTGGCCGGCAGCTTCCTCTTCTGACAGCTGATCGGATGCATTATGAAGAAAGAAATCAACCCCTATTTTCTTAGCCAGTCTCATCTGGCTGTTTACATAGATTTGCGCATCGGGAGCTTGCCCGAACCGTAAAGAAGCCAACGAAAGAGCAGGCATTTTTTTAACTTCCCTTATCAACTCTTCCTCTAACCTATCGGCAATTTTTTCTATATTGATTATTTTTCCCATTTTATCTAATTTTTATTTTCTTTGAAACATTTTTAAGATTTTGCAAATATTTATCTTTTCCTTTTTTCTGGTTGCTGTTGGCTTCCAAATTAAAAATTACGCTCTCTAAAGAAACTCTAATAAATTGCAGTCCTAAATAAAAGTCGCTTTTGATACTCTTTTTTATATCAAAATCTAATTCTTTGGCAAGCGAAATTACCGTATCAGACGATTGAGCAAGATCTTTAAGCAGGCAGGTCATTTCTTTCAAATACCTTTGCCTCTCTTGGCCCCCGCTTTTTATCATCTGAGAAAAAAGCCGGCCATCCCGGTCGATATAGGGGTAAACTTTTTTCTTAAGGTTTAATATCTTATCCAGCCGGTTGGTTAGCTTACGCTCCTTTACTTTAGGCATCTCTTTGTTTTTTGTATGATTAATCGATTTAGCGATTAAAGAGCAGCCCAGGCAAAAAGCCAAAGCCCCCGCACTGCCTCCGCCCGGAGCAAGCCGCTTTTTGGCTAAATCGTCTAAATAAGGCTTAATTTGTTTTCTGTAGTTTTTTGTAATCATTATAATCGATTTTTCAAAAATTCAGATTTTTTAAAAAGCTGCGCCGATGCAGGGGTGAAAGTTTGTATTTATCAATTAATAAATAGTGCTCTTTGGTCGGATAACCTTTATGTTTAGGAAAATTCCATTGAGGATAAAGAAAACCGGCCAACTGCATCAAGTAATCTCTTGTTACTTTTGCCACCACAGAGGCACAAGCTACTTGGGCGATTTTTTGATCAGCTTTTTTAATACATCGATATTTTATATCCAATTTAGTTTTAAAAGAACTGCCGTCAATTATAAAATTGGCATTTTTAAATTTAGCATCCTTCTCGATTAACTTGGTTATCGCTCCTTCGGCTGCTAGATAAGTTGCCTCTAAAATATTGATTTCTTCTATTTCTTCTCTGCAGGCTTTACTAACCGCATAATCACAATTTTTCAATATCCAGGAAAAAACAGCTTCTCTTTTCTTAACTGATAAAGCTTTAGAGTCTTTTACCGGATAGGGGAATCGGTCTCCTAAAGCTAAAGCGCAGACTACAACCGAACCCGCTAAAGGGCCCCTTCCTGCTTCATCGATTCCTACTATCACCTCTTAATACCTCGCGTCATAAGTATAAAGTCACATGTAACATGTTAGCTTGTAACTTGTGACTTGTGACATAAAACTTGTGACTTATTTTAGGCGTTAGTTGCCTTACGGCCGACTCTGCCTCTTAGATAATAAAGTTTGCTTCTTCTCGGCCGTCTTTTGCTTTTTTTGATCAACTCAATCTTTTCAATTTTGGGCGAATAATAGGGAAAAGTTACTTCATAAGCCTGCCCATAAGCGATTCTTCTTACCGTAAAAGATTTTCTTTGCATCTGGCCCTGTGACTTTATTACTACTCCTTCAACCGGGTGCAGGCGGGTCTTTCCTTTTTCCATTATCTTATAGAATACTTTAATCATATCACCCTGGCTGAAATCCGGATAATCTTTTTTATAAGACTCCTTCAACTCTTTTTCGACTTTATCTAATTTTCCCATCTTCCCTCCTTATTATTTAGTTAATTAATAATCATCTACGAATTTACCAATCTTATACGAATATACGAATAAATATTTTATAAATTTGTAAATTCGTAATTGATTCGTACATTCGTTGATTATTTTAATAGATCCGGCCTTTGTTTTCTGGTAATTTTGTTTGCTTGAGCTTTTCTCCATTCTTCTATTTTTTTATGGTTTCCGGAAAGCAAAACTTCCGGGACTTTTAATCCTTTAAAATTTTCCGGCCTTGTATAATGAGGAAAATCCAGGCAATTTTTCTGAAAACTTTCTTGTTTTACAGACTCTCTGTCTGAGACTACACCGGGGATAAGCCGGATTAAAGAATCAGCAAAAACCATAGCCGGAAGCTCCCCACCACTTAGTACATAATCACCTACGGAAATTTCTTCATCAATCAAAAAATCATGCACTCTTTGATCTACTCCTTCATAACGAGGAGCAATCAACACTAACCTTTGAAAATCTAAAAAATTACTTATTTTATTTTGAGTTAAGGTTTTTCCTTTAGGGGTAAATAAAATCTTCCTCAACCGGCCCGGGCCTTTACCTTTAGAATCTGCATCCCGGCCTAAAATAGTTTCAACCGCTTTAAAAACCGGCCCCGGCTTAAAAACCATACCTCCGCCTCCATAAGAAGGCGCATCTATTCTTCTATTCGAATCATCGGAATAATCTCTTAAGTTATGTATATTAATTTTGACTAATCCTTTCTCCTGGGCCCGTTTGATAATCGATTCCCCTAAAACAGGATAAAACATCTCAGGAAATATAGTAATAATATCGATAATCATTTTATAAGTCCTATGTCCAAAGTCCTATGTCCAAAGTCAAAAAACCTTTAAGACATAGACTTATTTTTTTTATAATTTTCTAAAAAGTCTTTTTTGAACTTTAAAAAATTATTATCTTCTATCGCTTTTCTTATATTTTTCATCAAATTAATATACCAGAAAACATTATGATAAGATAAAAGCTGGATCCCCAACATTTCTCCGGTATTAATTAGATGACGGATATAGGCTCTTGAATATTTTCTGCAACTGTAACAACTACATTCGGAATCTATCGGCGCAGAATCGGATATATAAGGAGAATTCCTTATTACAACTTCTCCCTGGCTTGTAAAGGCCGTGCCAGTCCGGGCATACCGGGTCGGAACAACGCAATCAAAAAGGTCTACACCCAAGCTCACAGCTTCAACAATATCCTCGGGTTTTCCGTAACCCATAAAATAACGTAAATAGCTGCTATCTGCAATATCAGTAAAATAGGAGAGGGTATTATACCGTAAATCCGGCTCTTCGCCAACACTTAATCCCCCTATACACAGCCCGTCTACCCCTAATTGCAAAATTTCTTCAAGGCATTTTTTTCTTAAATCTTTATAAGTAGACCCCTGGATTATCCCAAACAATAAACTCTTCAAACCGTCTTTTTGCCTGAAATAATCTTTTGTCCGTTTTGCCCAGGAAATCGTTCTTTCTGTGGCCTCTGCCGCTTTTTTATGATCAACGGGGTTTTTAATGCATTCATCTAAAGGTACAAAAATATCGGAATCAAGCCCGATTTGAATATCGATCACATCTTCCGGAGTTAAAAATATCTTATCCCCGTCCAGATGAGAACGAAACTCAACTCCCCGGTCTTCGACCTTACGCAGCCGGGCTAAACTAAATATCTGGTAACCGCCGCTATCGGTTAAAATCGGCTTATCTACCCCCATAAACTGATGAAGCCCGCCCATTTTTCTTATCACCTCAATGCCGGGACGAAGAAAAAGATGATAAGCATTTGCCAAAAACCCTTGTGCTCCGGTTTCAGAAAGCTGACGGCTGGTTAGCCCTTTAACCGTCCCTTGAGTCGCCACCGGAAAAAAGGCAGGTGTTAACAGATCACCTTTTCGGGTCGAAAATATTCCGGTTCTTGCTTTAGTATTTTTGTCTTTTACCTTTTCTTTAAACATCTTAGTTTTTAAATAAATAGAAAAATAAAGTCAAAATCAAGCTAATTAGAATACAGGTTGTTATTGGAAAATAAAAAGAAAAATTTTCTCTCTTGATATAGATATCGCCGGGTAATTTCCCCAAAAAAGGAATATTAAACCGGTAAGCTAAAAATAGCGCCAGCCCCAATATTATCAAAATAACCCCTGAAATTACTAGGATTTTCGCGATCTGATTCACGGTAGGCTAATTATATCACAGTTTAAAAAATAAACAAATTCCCGCCCCGGAGACAGAGATTAAAAGGTTTGGAGGTGGTGGTAAGATTTATCGGTAGCGATTCGGCCGCGCGGGCTTCGTGTTACAAAACCTTTAGTAAGAAGATAGGGTTCAACTACATCCTCGAGAGTTTGGCGATCCTCGCCTAAAGAAGCCGCAATCGCATCAATTCCGGCCGGGCCGCCTTGATAAATATTTATAAGGGCAGATAGATATTTTCTGTCAAGGCCATCAAAGCCTTGGCCGTCTATGCCTACTTTTTGCAATGCGGTTTTTGTCATTTCTAAATTAATCTTACCATCTCCCTCAACTTGAGCATAATCTCTGATTCTTTTAAGAAGGCGGTTGCAAAGCCGGGGCGCGCCGCGTGAGCGGGAAGCAATCTCAAGGCAACTGTCTTTATCAATTGGAACATCTAACAATTTTGCGCTTCTTGAAACGACTGCAGCTAATTCATCTACGGGATAAAAATCAAAGTCAAAAAACAGCCCAAACCGCCCCCGCAAGGGTGCACTCAACAATCCTTTTTTAGTAGTTGCGCCAATTAAAGTAAAAGGATTCAGGTTGAATTTAACGCTTTTGGCGTAAGGGCCCTTGTCAATTATAAAATCAATTTGAAAATTCTCCATAGCCGGGTACAAGAACTCTTCAACTACTTTAGATACCCTGTGAATCTCATCGATAAACAAAACGTCGCCTTTTTCCAAATTGGTAAGGATCCCTACTAAATCCCCGGCCCGTTCAATAGCCGGGCCGCTGGTTGAGGTAAGCTTTGCCCCCATTTCTTTAGCCACACAATAAGCAAGGGAAGTTTTTCCCAATCCGGGAGGCCCGGAAAGCAAAAGATGTTCAATCGGTTCTTCTCTTTTTTTTGCTGCCGCTATCGCGATTTTAAGAGCCGATATGGTATTGGACTGGCCGATAAACTGATCAAGGTTGTGAGGACGCAAAGAAAGATTAACAATTTGTTCTTCTTCGTTTTCTTTTAAATAATCGACGAATCTTTCTTCGGACATTTTTAATTAGCTACTCACTAGTTGAGGCCTGGCAATCGAAATTGGGCTAAAAAGCTGCTCTTGGACAGCAACAATTTCTTTTAATTTAATTAACTCTAAAATTGCCAAAAAAGTGACCACTATTTCTATTTTGCTCTTGCTTTGTGAAAACAATTTTTCCAAAGAAACCTTATTTTTTTCTAAAACGATATGCAAAATATCATGAATCTTGTCTTCAACCGTAAATTCTTCTTTAATTACCTCAAAAAAAACATCTTTGGGAACTTCTTTAAGAGCTGATTTAAAAGCGCTAATTAAATCAAAAATTGAGGCTTCAATATAAGGTTCATTATATTCTTTCAAAGAGGAAGTCGGGCGGGGAAAATATTTATTTCTTTGATTTTCTTTATTACGCAAAAACCCCGCAGCTTCTTTAAATTTTTCATATTCAAGCAAGCGTTTAACCAAAAGATCAGCGTTTTCTTCTTCCTCCTCCGGCTCTTCTTCTTTTTTAGGCAAAACACTTTTTGATTTTATACTGATTAAAGTAGCAGCCATTAACAAGTATTCAGAAGCAACAGTTAAATCAAGCAGTTTCATAAATTCAAGAAACTGTAAGTACTGGTCTACTACCTGTGTAATAGAGATATCCGAAATTTCTAAATGGTTCTTTTTAATTAAATAAAGAAGTAAATCGAGAGGGCCTTCAAATATATCTAACTTTAGCTTCATATTTTACCGCAAAATTATATTGCCTTAGCGAAAAGATCAGGCGATTAACTGCATTGCCTCTTTTACCTCTTTTAAGGTTAAAGAGGCCACTTGCCTGGCTTTATCTTCTCCTCTTTTTAGTATATCATATATTTTCTTTTTGTCTTTGAGTATTTCCCGCTTCTTTTCTCTTTTGGGAGCTATAAATGCTCTAATTGATTCCAGTAAAATTTTTTTGCATTCAACACAACCTTTCTGAGCATGGTGGCACCACTGTTTTATATCATCTTCTCTTTCTGGGTTTATTATTTGGTAATAAGAAAAAACATTGCATTTTTTCGGATTCCCGGGATCACTTTTTCTTTTTCTAGCCGGATCGGTAAACATGCCTAAAACCTTCTTTTTTAAAGACTGGTCTTCTTCGTCTAAAGCTATATAATTATTATAACTTTTACTCATTTTCCTTCCGTCTAGGCCGCCAAGCCTGGGCACTTTGGTCAATAGGGCCTTCGGTTCTTTTAAAACTTTATTTTTATAAAAACTATTGAATCTCCGGACTATCTCTCTGGCAAGTTCAAGATGGGGCAGCTGGTCATTGCCTACCGGTACGCAATCAGCCTTATACAAGGCTATATCTGAAGCTTGTAAAGCAGGATAACCTAAAAAAGCATAGGTATTTATATTTTTTTCTTTTAGCTGTTTAATTTGCTCTTTAAAAGTGGGGCAGCGCCAAAGCCACCCTAAAGGAGTGATTACCGAGAGAATCATAAATAATTCCAGATGCTCTGCCACTTCAGATTGCCGGAAAATAGTTGATTTTTCCGGATCAATTCCAAAAGAAAGCCAATCTACTAAATTATCAAAAGTCGCATTCTTAACCAGCTCCGGATTCCTGTATTCGCTCATTAAAGCATGCCAGTCCGCAACCATAAAAAAACAATGGTGTTTTTTCTGCAAATTAACCCAATTAGACAAAGCTCCTACCCAATGCCCAAGATGGAGCTTGCCGGTTGGCCTCATCCCACTCAGTATTGTTTTTTTATTCATAATTAATTGACAATTATCAACGAATACAGATAACTATCAACGAATATACGAATCAATTACGAATGTACGAATATTTATAATACTATTCGTATATTCGTACAGATTAGTGAATTCGAAGATTACCTTTGTACATTCGTTGATTATCCTCCTTCTACTTTATGTGGTTATAGTTTGCGGGAAATGACTTCCTGGCCGAAGACATCAACATAGTCTCCCTCTCTTATTTTATCAAACCCTAAATCTATTCCGCATTCATACCCTTCTTTCACTTCCCGGGCATCATTTTTAAACCTTTTTAAGGTCTCGATTTTACCCTCAAAGACAACACTATTGCCACGGATTAAATGACAGGGAGCTCCTCTTAAAATTTTACCTTTCTCGACTTGGCATCCGGCGATAACCCCTGACTTGGAAACATTAAAAACAGCTTTTACCCTGGCTCTACCCATGAAAGTCTTTTTTATATGAGGAGTAAGCAACCCTTCTAAAGCCGCTCTGATATCATCGATTAACTCATAAATAATATGATAAGTCCTGACTTCTATCCCCTTTTTCTTAGCTGAACTTCTCGCCTGTGAATCAGTAGTAACCTTAAACCCTACAACTATGGCATCACTTACCTCAGCTAATAAAATATCTGAAGAATTAATTAAACCGACTCCTTTATGGACAATAGACAACTCTACTTCTTTAGAGGGAATTTTGGCCAAGGCGCCTTCTACAGCCTCCAGAGTTCCGCCTACGTCTGCTTTTAAAATAATTTTTAACTTTTTAATTTCTCCTTGTTTAACTTTTTTATGCAAATCTTCAAGGCGTAAATGAGTAACCGGGGTTATCTTTTTCTTTTTTTCTTCTTCTTGCCTTTTTTTCATAATTTCTTTGGCGGTCTTTTCATCGGGCACTACCATCAATTTATCCCCCGGGGCCGGCACTCCGTTTAAACCTAAAATCTCGATTGGTTCAGAGGGATAAATTTTATTTTGTACATTACCTAAATCATCATGCATTGCCTTAATTTTTCCTCCGTATTTCCCGCAAACACACCATTGCCCCGAATTCAGGGTTCCTTCTTTAACAAGAACCGTTGCCAAAGCGCCTTTGCCCTTAGAAAGCCTTCCTTCAACCACAACTCCGATAGCCGGACGGTCAAAATCTGCTTTTAATTCCATTACCTCTGCCTGCAATAAAATTAAATCAAGCAGCTCATCTATCCCCGTGCCTTTTGTAGCCGAAACCTCAACTGCTGTAGTTCTTCCTCCCCAATCCTCAGGAACCAAATCATGTTTAGAAAGCCCTTGTTTTACCATATCCACATTGGCATTAGCTTTATCGATTTTGTTGATAGCCACAATAATCGGCACATCAGCGGCTTTGGCATGATCGATAGCTTCTATGGTTTGCGGTTTTATCCCATCATCCGCTGCGATAACAATAATTACGATATCGGTAATACTTGCCCCTCTTGCTCTCATTTGAGTAAAAGTTTCATGCCCGGGAGTATCAAGAAAACTAATCTTACCCTTGCTTAGGTTGAGCTGATAAGCTCCGATGTGCTGGGTAATCCCGCCGGTTTCCTGATTAGTCAGCTTACTTTTTCTTATATAGTCTAAAATACTGGTCTTTCCATGGTCAATGTGGCCCATTAAGGTAACTATCGGGGCTCTTTTTTTAACATTTTTTGAACCTGCCTGTAAAATTTGTTCTTCTTGGGTCGGCTTTGCTTTTAAATTAACTTTATACTCATAGGCAATTCCCTGAGCAGTTTTTTTATCAAGATTTTGGTTGATAGTAAACATCTTCCCTTTTTTAAATAAATCGCTAAGAAGCTGAGACGGTTTCCTGCCTAATTTAGTAGCCAGGTCTTTAATCGTTATCGGGAAATCGACCTCAATTACATTTTCTTCTATTTCTTTTTTATCTAATTCTTCTACTTCGTGTTTTATTATTTCTGCTGTATCCTTATCGATAACAGACATATGGTTTTTTACCGGGAAGTTCAATGCTTTCAGTTTCTTAATCAACTCTTTACTGTCAACCCCTAATTGCTTAGCTAACTCATAAATTCTCATTATCCATACCTTCCTTTTAAAACTAATTGTTTCACTATTTGCCCTTATTTTTCATCTTTTGGTTTATTTTCTTCTTTTTCTTTGTTGATTACTTTCTCTTTTTCTTCTTTCTGTTTTTTTTCTTGTTCTGCCTTAACTTTTTTGGCCTCTTTTATGATTTTAGCTGCTTTTTTCTTGCCGATTCCTTTTAGTTTGGCAAGCTTTTTTTCCTGAGCGTTTTCCAGTGAATTCAAAGAATTATAACCGGAATCAACTAAACTCTCTGCCGCCTTCTTCCCGAGGCTTTTTAACTTTTGCAGACCCTTAATTGCCTCTTCTATGCTTTCTTTAGAGCGGACATCTATCTCCCAATTAACAAGCTTGGAAGCCAACCTTACATTTTGGCCCCTTTTCCCAATCGCAATCGAAAGCTGATCCGAGTTAAGTTGGACCTTAGCCCTTTTATTTTCTCTATCTAATTCTATCATCGAAATCACCGCTGGTGAAAGCGCGGCCTTGATAAATTCCTTTATATCCTCGCTCCACCTAACGATGTCAATTTTTTCACCGCGCAGTTCTTCGATTATATTTTTCACTCTCGAACCTCGAATCCCCACACAAGCCCCCACACAATCAACTTTTTCCTCTTTGGAGTATACTGCAATTTTTGTCCGGGCGCCGGCTTGGCGGGCAATTGACTTTATTTCAACTATCCCTTCCGATATCTCAGGTACTTCAAGTTGAAATAGTTTTTTCACTAAAATGGGATCTATCCGGGAAAGAATAATCTGAGTCCCCCTTTCTTTCTTGACTTCATAGACATAAGCTTTCACTCTTTCTCCCATCCTAAACCTGTCAGAGGAAGAAAGAAACGATTGGGGGATTATCCCTTCTGTTTTTCCCATTAAATCTAAAATCACAGCCCTTTTTTCCAATCTATAAACCACTCCTCCAACTATATCGCCCTCTTTTTCTTTATATTCATTATAAATATTATCCTTTTCTGCTTCACGAATTTTTTGGATAATTACCTGCCGGGCTGTTTGAGCCGCAATACGGCCAAACTCATCAGAAGTTACTTCCCGGTCGCCAATGTATACATGGATATCGCCGCCTTTGCTATCTATGTCTACTTTCACTTCTTCTTCATCGTGAGAAGCTATTTTAGCTATTTTTCTTGCCGCAACAGTTAAAGCATAGCGGACAGTTTCCATGAGCACCTCTTTATCAAGGCCTTTTTCCCTTTCCAATTGAGCAATCACACTTAAAAATTCTCTCTTCACGAGCCTACCTCCTTTAATCCGAATCCGATGAATACATTTTTTTAAGTTCTAAATTTTTGTTTAGCTAACTTTACTTTATTAAAATCTATTTCTAATTGTTCTCCTTTTTTCTCGATAAAAAGCTTATCTGCTTCAACTTTTTTAAGAGTCGCCTCTATAAAACTTTTCTCAAAAACCGGCTCTTTAAACCAGAGAAGAACAACCTTGCCTTCGACTTTTAAAAAATCTTCAATTTGCCTTAAGGGCCTGTCCAGGCCGGGCGAATTGACCTCCACGGTATAATTGACATCCGAAAGAAGTTCCTGTAATTGATTAAAAATTATTTTATTAAGCATGCCGCATTTATCTAAGGTTATACCTCCTTGCGGATAATCAACTAAGCATCTAATAGTTAACTTGCCTCTTAAATTAAAAGTTCTGTATTCAACAAGTTCAACCTCTTCCTTGTTAACAATCCCTTCAATTTTTTCTTTAATTTGATTCAGTATTATGCTCATCTTTTAAAAAATCTACTATTTTATCTTTTGCTATCTCAAATTTTTGTCCGGTTTCTCTTTTTTCTACTTCTATTTTTGCCGAACCCCGATAATTTTTACCAATAATCATAATATAAGGATGGCCAATCAAATAAGCGTCATTGAATTTCACTCCGGCCGGCTCTTTACGGTCATCAATCAGAAGGGAAAAACCTTCTTTTTCAAGCCAGCTTTCTAATTCCAAAGCCTCCTGGTTCCATCCGCTCTCTAGAACCAGCAGGGACGCATCAAATGGAGCTATAGATTTCGGCCATACCAACCCTCGCGAATCAGAAGCTGTTTCTGCCACCGCAGACAATACCCTGCTTACTCCTATTCCATAACAACCCATAATCAAAGGTTTTCTCTTCCCCTGCTGGTCAAGGACAAAAGCCTCTTGCGCCATTGAATATTTAGTTCCCAATTGAAAAATATGCCCAACTTCAACCATTTTCTTGGCTTCAGTTTCTCCCTGACAAGACGCACACCTGCCTTTTTCTTTATAATAATTATTACAGCCAGGGCAAAAATAAAGAATGTCTTCTCCGATTTCAGCCGGTACCATAAATTCATGAGAAGCGCTGCCACCCATTGCTCCGGGGTCAGCTTCGCTTATAAAATAATTAAGCCTAAACTTATCAAATATCTTTTCATAAGTTTTATACATTTTTTGATAATTATCTTCTAAACACTGCTGGGTAAGGCTGAAACTGTAAGCATCCTTCATGATAAACTCCGAACTTCGCATCAAACCAAAGCGCGGACGTGGTTCATCCCTAAACTTAGTTTGAATTTGATACAAAATAAAAGGAAGCTGCTTATAAGAAGTTGCGTAACGTTTTACAATTTCGGTAATTTCCTCTTCATGGGTAGGGCCAAGGCAAAGTTCCCTGGACTTCCGGTCTTTGAATTTAAACATTACCTCTTCTAAGTCTTTATCCCGGCCGGTTTTTTTCCAGATATCGATGGGCTGGATAGCGCTCATTAACAATTCTTGGGCACCGGCTAAAACCATTTGCTTTTTAATCACTTTATTAATCTTATTTAAAACCCTCCATCCTAAAGGCAGATAAGAATAAATTCCCGAAGAAACCATATAAAGAAAATTTGCCTTAAGCAACAACTTGTGGCTTTTGCACTCAGCAACCTTTGGGTCTTCCCGGGAAGTATTGATAAAACTTTTTGAATAAAGCATATTTGTTCCTGAAATTAAGTAAAAATATCTTCGTTAATTTTTATCCCTTTCTTCTTAAAAATATCAAAGAAAGTTGGTTTATTTTTAGCCTGGAAACTCCCTTTTACTTTAAAATCATCGGTTAATTTTTCTATCTCGTAAGTAAAGATATCCCGTAATTCTATATTATTATCTTTTAAACGGCCGACTTCGGTTATATGGGTTAACTTTCTGGTGCCGTCCTGAAGTTGCCCTTGTTGGACGATTAAATCCAGGCCCTGTGATATTTGCTTTCTTATTGCCCAGGCCGGCAGATTTAACCCGGCATACAAAGACATCGTTTCCAGCCGAGTCAAAGCATCAATAGGGTCAGATGCATGGATAACCGACAAAGAACCCCGATGCCCGCTATTTAAAGCCTGAAGATAATCCATAGCTTCTTTACCTCTGATTTCTCCTAGGATTATCCTATTTGGCCTCATCCGTAAACTATTTCTAAAAAGTTCCCGAGGCGGCACGCTCCCCCTTCCTTCGATATTAGGAAGCCGGGTCAGCAACCTAATTACATGATCCTGGCGTAAATTAAGCTCAAGCGCATCCTCGATAGTAATAATCCTTTCCGAATGATCTATATAAGAAGAAAGAACTTCCAGGGTTGTCGTTTTACCTGAACCGGTAGCGCCGGAAAACATGATATTCACCTTGGCTTTTATACAAGCAACCAAAAAATCGGCCATAGCCTGGGTAACCGTCCCTAATTTAACTAAATCTTCGACTTTAGCAATAGAACGTAAGAATTTACGGATAGTAACTGTTATCCCATCTACGGCCAGAGGAGGCAGAATCACGTTAACCCGGGAACCGTCTTTTAAGGAAAAATCTACATAAGGTGAACTCTCATCTACTCTTCTGCCACTGGGAGCAACCATCTTTTCGACTATATACCTCAGATGCGCCTTATCGTCAAACTGTACGCCAGATAAAACTTTACTCCCGCCTTTTTCAATATAGACCCTCTTGGGCCCATTTACCATAATCTCGGTAATTTCAGGATCATCCATCAGCCTTTGAATTGGGCCTGAGCCTAAAAAATCGTCACAAAGTGATTTAACTACTTTATCTCTTACCGAATCCTCAACCGTTATTTTCTTGACTTTTTCCAAGCGTTCAAAAAAAACTACAGCCCTTTCTGTTATATATTCTTTATCGACATTCTGTTTTGCTCCGACTAAAGAACTAATATCTTTTCTTAAACTCTCTTTAATCTCTTTTTGGTTCATATTTTTCTAACTCCTTGGCTAAATCATCAATAACTCTATCATCTTTGGTTTTTTTAAAAACTTTGCCTTTTTTAAACAAAACACCTTCGGTTTTGCCAAAAGCAACTCCTAAATCCGCCTGAGCAGCTTCTCCGGGGCCATTGACTACACACCCCATAAGCGCAATTTTAAGCGGTTCTTTGCAATCTCTATCTTCCAGGCGCTTCTTAAATTTTGCTACAATTTCAGGCAAATTGACTTCGCACCTTGAACAAGTCGGACAAGAAATAATCTCAGGACCAAAATTTCGTAAACCTAAAGATTGAGTGATATACTTTGCCACCTTAACCTCAGCCAAAGAATCTGTGGTTAAAGAAACCCTGATTATCTCTCCCATGCCTTCATTAAGCATAATTCCTAATCCAACCGACGATTTAATTATTCCTTCTAAATAGGAACCGGTAGCTGTAATCCCCACATGGAGAGGATAATCGTATTTTTTACGGAACATTCTGTTGGCAGTAATTGTTGTGCCAATATCGGCGCATTTCAATGAAACCATTATATCAAAAAAATTTTGACTCTCCAAGATTTCAATATACTCGCTAGACTTATCAACCATCTGTTTCGCTAACTCTTCCCTGGTAATTCCCGGCTGCCGAAAACCGCCGGAATTCAACCCCACTCGCATTGATATGCCTTTCTGGCCGGCTAATTGCGCAATTCTTTTTACATCTTTTTTATTAGAAATATTTAAGGGATTTAACCTAATTTGGTCAAACCCGCTATTTATTGCCAAAACTGCCAATTTTGGCTGAAAATGGATATCGGCAGCAATGGGAACTGAAACATAATTTTTTAAAATCCCAGCTAATTTCGCATCTTCTTCTTCAGGAACCGCAACTCTGATAGCTTCAACCCCTTCTTTTTCTAACAGCTTAGCTTCCTTTATTAATAAATCTATCTTTTTAGCCGGAGCCTTAAGCATCCCCTTTATCCTTATCGGGTTGTTTCCCCCAACTTCTAAATTACCTATTTTAACAATCTTAGTTTTTTTCATTACTTTCTTGGTTAAACGAACTTTTAATTTCTTTCCAAATTTTAGGCCCTCTTTTGACGATATCATTATAGAAAACAAAAAACATTAAAACCATAATTAAAGCTAAACCAACTCTGGTTGCTGCGTCTTCTGTTTTTTGGCTTAAAGGGCTTCCTTTTAGCTTCTCAATTCCAAAAAATACAATGTGGCCTCCATCAAACACAGGAATTGGCAAAAGATTAATTATAAATAAAAATATGCTTAATAAAGAAATCAACTGCAACAAAGCGACCAATCCATGTTGAGCCGTCTTGGAAATAATATATGAAATATAAATAGGCCCGGCTATAGATTCGCGAAAAGATATCGATGGATCGGTTATCATATACCAAAGGCCCTTGACACTCAACAAAGTAGTTTTAAACAGCATATCCGCCCCTTTTAATAAAGAGCCGGGAAAAGCTGTTTTTAAAATTTTCTCATTTGAAGGCGGCCTAATGCCAATTACCGAAATATATTCTTGGCCGGATTTAAACCCCTCCACCTCTTCTTTCTTAACCGGCACCTTTAAAGAAAAAACCTCTTTGCCTCTTTTAATTTTCAACTCTACAGCTTCTTTAGAACCTTGGATATTTTCAGCTAAATCTTGCCAATTTTCTATTTTTTCCCCATCTACCTCTAATATCTGATCGCCCTTCTTAATCCCGGCTTCTTCAGCCGGATATTGTTCGATAACCTCACCGATAACAGGCTTATAAAGCATAATCCCAATTTGGGAAACTTTAGTAGTCCTGCCCAGCTGATCAGTCATCTCTTCTTCTACCACCGGCACATTGAGCTGAATTTTTTCATTATTTCTTTCTAAACTTATATCAACCGAAGCTTCCGCCTGATAAATCTCCTTTTTAAGTTGAGACCAGGTTTCTACCTTTTTATCATTAACGGCAACCAACTTATCTCCGGGCTGTATTCCGGCTTCTTGGGCAGGAGAGCCATTCTCTACCGCTCCCACTATAGTATCCTGGACAGGAAAACCAACAGTGGCAATAATAATTAAGAACAAGAAAGCCAAAATATAATTAAATAACGGCCCGGCAAAAACAATTCCGGAACGAATTCCCGGAGACTTTGAAAAAAATTCATCCCGGTACCCCCGGGATTCAGAACGGTTATCGCCGGCCATTTTTATATAGCCGCCTAAAGGAAACAGGCAAACTGATAAATTTGTTTGCCTTATTTTCTTTTTAAACAGAGCCGGCCCAAA
This sequence comes from Candidatus Omnitrophota bacterium, assembly GCA_021735445.1. GTDB lineage: Bacteria > Omnitrophota > Gorgyraeia > Duberdicusellales > 4484-171 > PXAH01. The sequence continues at coordinate 8,784 of JAIPHA010000005.1, read as the reverse complement.
ACCAATCGAAAAATCTGTTACCTTAACTCCAAACAGGCGAGCTGCAAAAAAATGTCCTAATTCATGGACAATAATTAAAATGCTAAAAACAACTACTATGATAAAAAAATTAAAAATAAATGGTATCATTTTTCTCCTAATATTTCTTTTGTTTTTTTTCTGGCCCAGTTATCCCAAAAATAAACATCTTTAATTGATTTTACCTGTTTAGCCGGATAGATTTTAAAAATTTTTTTTAGGATTTTCTCAATTTGAACAAAACTTATTTTATTCCTTAGAAAATAATCGACGGCTATTTCATCGCAAGCATTTAAAACAACTAAAGAATTATCGTCCCGCTGCGCGGCTTCCAGGATTATTCGCAAAAGAGGAAACTTTCGATAGGGGACAGCTTGATAAGACAAACTATATTTTTTTTTATCTTTGGCTGATACAGCTCGTTTTACTCTTTTTGGATAAGAAAGCGCAAAAGATATCGGGTTTTTCATATTCGGAGGATAAAGGCAGCTAAAACAAGTTTGATCGTTTAATTTAACCATCGCGTGAACCAAAGATTGCCTGTGTAAAAGTATCTCAATTTTTTCATAACTAATGTTAAAAAAATTATGCGCCTCCACTACCTCAAACCCTTTGTTTACTAAAGTAGCGCTGTCTATAGTTATCCTTTTGCCCATTTTCCAAGTAGGGTGGTTTAATACTTCAGCCGCGCTAACCTTGCTTAAAGACTTTTTATCATAATTTAGGAGTGAACCGCCTGAAGCTGTAATATAAATTTTTTCCAGATCCTCTTGTTTAAAATTAGTTAACTTTAATAATTGAAATATTGCATTGATCTCGCTATCTACAGGAATAATTTCTGTTTTATATTTTTTTGCTTTTCTAAAAATGAATTTAGCTCCGACCACTATTGCTTCTTTATTAGCTAACGCAATTCTTTTACTCTTTTCAATGTTTATGAGCAACGGCCTTAGGCAATCTATGCCGGAGATAGCCATAATTGAGATATCGGATTTTATAGAAGAAAAATCTCCTAAACCCTGCTTGCCGCTAAATAACTTAAACTTTATTTTCGTTCTTTTTTTCAACTGGCAGGCGGCATCTTGATCTGTCAAGCAAACGTATTTAGGCCTAAACTTTCTGACCTGTTTAATTAGTTGATTTACATTCTTATTGCCGCAAATCCCAATTACTTCAAACTTGTTTTTATTTTGCTCAATTATCTCCAGGCTATTTTTACCAACTGAACCTGTTGAACCAAAAACTAATACTTTCTTTTTCATAAATATTGCTCTTAATTATTAGATTACAGATGAGAGATTGGAGTTAAGCAGATACTTATCTGCCATCTGCAATCTGCCATCTATTTTATTTAGCGCATCATTGTAATGTAGACATAAAAGGTCGGAGCTGCAAAAATTAAACTATCGATGACATCTAAAGCTCCTCCCATGCTTAAAAACATTTTTCCCGAATCTTTTACTTGGCAATCTCTTTTAATCAAAGATTCGAAAAGATCCCCCAATTGAGACACAATTGCTAAAATTATAATTAAAAAAAACTTTTCCCAAAAACTAATGCTTTCGATAAATAAGGAGTAAATCAACCCTATTCCTAAACTCGTAAAAAAACCGCCGGCTGTCCCTTCCAGGGTTTTTTTAGGACTTATTTTTTTTATCAAAGAAGTCTTTCCGAATTTCTTGCCCCAAAGATAAGCTCCAATATCCGATGATTTGGTAACTAAAACCAAAAAACCGCAGAGCAACGCTCCTCCCGGCAACTGGCGTATCCTGATTATGAAACTAAAACACCAGGAAATATACAAAATTCCGAAAATAGTAGCTGAAATAGAAAGTATCGGCTGATGGGCCCGCTTTTTGGTCAACTCTAATAAAAATAATAAAAACAGGCCTAAAATTACAAAAAGGAATTGCCAACCTTCCTTTATTGAAAACCCAAAATAAATAGTAATTGGAATTAAAATCCCAATTGCCAGGCCAACCGGCTTAAACATCCTGACCTTTTTCTTCTCCACCATGTAAAAAAATTCATACAATGCTATAAAAATAAAAAGAGAAACAAATATGCCGCAAAGCGGATAAGAAGTAATCCCGATAAAAGCTACAACCGCTAAAATAATAGAAAATATTAATCTTTTAAGCATTAATTTTTCCAAATTTTCTCACCCTCCTTGAATATTCCTGAATAACTTTGCCAACCCATTCTTTGCTAAAGTCAGGCCACAATACCTCTGGAAAATAAAACTCGGTATAAGCTGTCTGCCAAAGAAGAAAGTTGCTAATCCGCTTTTCGCCGGAAGTCCTTACTAAAATATCCGGGTCGTTAAACTCTGATAAAGAAAGATGATTATCAAAAACTTTTTCATCTATTTCCTCCAGAGAATTTTCGGTAAACTGCTGTATGATCTTTCGAGTGGCATTGACTATGTCCCACCGTCCGCCATAATCGATAGCAATATTTAGAAAAAATTTATCGCTATCTAAAGTAGCTGTTTCAACTTCTTTAATTTTGTTAATAACTTTTTTTCCAAGCCTGTCTCTGCGTCCGATTATTTTAAGCTTTATGGCCTCTCGGATAAGCTCTGCTTTGTAATTGGTTAAAAAATCATTAAGATAACTAAATAGATAATTTATTTCTCTTTTTGGCCTGTTCCAATTCTCCGTCGAAAAGGCAAAAATAGTCAATACTTTTATCCCTCTTTTTTTAGCTTCCTTTACTACTTCTTTGACCCGCTTGGAACCTTGTTTATGGCCTTTAGTCCGGGACAATCCCTTTTCTTTGGCCCATCGCCCATTACCATCCATTATAACCGCAACATGTTCGGGAATTATTAAACCCATCTTACTTATCCATATAATATTTAAGGGGGCTCATGCCCCCTTTTTATAAAACGAAGTTATACCGACAAGAAAACAACTACTGTTTCTTGGGATTTTCTTTTCTAGAACTTTCTTCCTCAAGCTCTTCTTTCTTTAAAGATTCATTCTCTTCTTTCAACTTTTTAATTTCTTCCTTAAGCTGCTTTACCTCTGAGGAAAATTGGCTGTTTTCTGTTTTTAAATCATCAACTGTTTTGCTTAAGGAAATATTTTGTCCATTTAACTGTTCTATTTTTTCTCTCAAGTCTTCCTTTTCTTCTTCCAAATCTTCTATCGCCTTTTCTAAATTTATATTTTTAGCAGTTTCTTGTTTATATTCCTTAGATAAAGCGTTAACCTTAACTAAAAGAGAAACGCCTCCGATTACCAACACTACTACCAGCCCCACTAATAAGCTTATTATCCAAACATTATTTTTCATTTAAGCTCCTCCTCTGGATAAGCAGTATCTGTGTCTTTGGGTTCTATCTTGGTCATTGCTTTAGGCAAAATCACTATCTCTACCCTCCGGTTTAATTGCCGCCCTTTTTCTGTATCATTAGAAGCAACCGGTTTATAAGGGCCGTGGCCTATCGCAGAAAGCCTCCTGGGGTTAACTCCTTCACTTTCTAGATAATACAAAACGCTTAAGGCTCTTTGAGCTGAAAGCTCCCAATTTGAATCCCAGCCTGAATGTTTTATGGGGATATTATCTGTATGGCCTTCTACCCCGATATTATTATCGGGAACCTCTTCTTTTAAAATCCTGGCTACCTTATCAAGTATCGGTTTGCTGTCCTCTCTTATTTTGGCTTTTCCGGAGTTAAAAAGAACCTCGGCCACAAAAGTAATTACTAATCCTTTTTCTGCCATGTTTAAGCGGACTTGCTGATCTTTTAACTCCTCGGCTAAACGGCTCTTTAAAACTTCCCGCGCATGTTTTAGGCTTTGGAGCTCCTCTTTAAGAGTTTCTATTTTTTCGATATCAGAGCGACGGCCTTTCTGAAAAACTACAGCGCAACCGTTTAAAATAAAAACAGATATAATTAAAATAAGAAGTATTTTATTTTTCATATCTCCTCCTGATAAATATACAATTATTTAGAGTTCCTTTAACCCGTTAACTTCTATAAATTTAGGCTTTATAATCAACAAATTTTTGGATAAAATCTTCAGAAATCCTTAAGAATCAAGCAATTTCAGATTATCATAAACCAAACTTTTAGTCAAGAGGTTTGATTTTGCCAAAACACAAAAAGGGAGAGTAGACACCCTCCCTTTTTATAAATGACAAAAGAAGCTATTATAATTATTTTTTGTGAACAGCGCAAAACTTTGATCTACCAGCTGCTTTATTCTTGCATTTTTTTCCTGATTTTGTCTTAGCAGCGCATCTTTTTTGTTTAGCCATCTGATTCACCCCCCTTGATATTTTTCTGCCCTTAATATTGTTTATTTTATCACATTTTTCTTTTAGCTTCAAACATAGCCGGCTCTTTATTTATATTTTTTATAACACTCTTCTTTTTCTCTCTCGTAAACCCGAAGATGGACAGTTGCGGTATCTTTATCCAAACCACAACCTGCCTTTTGCCCTAATGTTTTACAGGAATTATCCCATCTTTTAGTATGAAGATCCTCTGCTCTCTTTAAACATTGATCTAATTTATTTTCTTTTTGGAAAGGTTCGAGAATGAATTTATAAAATAGGGATATGCTGGCTATAAAAATAGAAAGAGTTAAAACAATTTTGATAAATTTATTAACCACGTTAAAATTATATCATTGTTTAGCCGTTTTGTAAATTCAACTCTTCTAATTGTTCCTGGCCTAAATCAACTTGTTGTATATAAGCAGATGCAATTAATAAAGCGGTAAAAGGCGCCGCAAAAAGCCCTAATATAGACCCCAACAACGGAATCATCTGCACTGCCGTCATGATTGCTCCGGCTAAAATGCCAATAATAAAATTAGGCCAAAATCCTTTAGCCAATACAATATTCCAGCTTTTTTTAATTGCTTCTTTAGGAGAGGCGCCCTTGTCGGCAGCAAAATAGAAAACATAAAGCAGCATTACCGAAAAAATAACTCCGGGGATAATAAATAACATAAAGCCTCCTGCCACTATCAACAGCTGAAGATAGAATAAACCGGCCAGCGGCCAAAATCTATTAAAAAAAACAAATAAATCCGCAATCTCAATATTATCCTTTTTTTTACGAAGCAGCTCAATTAATACAAGGTTATAGCTAGCAACTAAAGGCCCAGCGACGATACCTAAAGTTCCGACTATTAGCAGCCCTAAAATTACCTGTAAAACAACCAGCATCGTCCAATGCTGCTTATAAATTTCTAAAGCATCATTAAAACACCTTCCAATATCTAGATGTTCTTTCATTACCACCTCCTTTTTAATTAATTAAATAAAGATAAAAAAACTAAAATACTTGTGCCTTGCCGTAAAAATTATTATACCGCCAGATATTTTAAGAATCAATACTTAATCATTTTTTAAAAAAGGGGACGTTTCCCTCTGTTGTAACTTACTGTAGATCAAGAGGTTATAAAACAGTATTTTTCCGGAAAAACTATTTTGCGGAAAACCCCGGTGCATAACCTATTGACTGCCAAAGGCTTATAAACGAGGGAAACGTCCCCTCCTGGCAATTAAAAACTTTATTATCTCTCCATTTTTATACTTTTGACTCACCAGCTTTCTCAATTGCAAATTTTGTCGCAATCGGACCAATTATCTCAAAAATTATAGTTGTTGCAGCAACTGTATTTATAACTTTAACTGCTAACTCCTGCCCAGCTGCGCCCATTTGACTAAAATCACTTGTTGCCATCAACGCAAGCCCGATAGCAACTCCTGCTTGAGAAAGAATTCCAAAGCCTAAATATTTTCTAATTACTGGTGATTGCTTTGCTAACGTTGCGCCTAAAAAAGCACCGCCTGATAACCCAATAATTCTTGTAACAATATATACAATCCCTAAAAGCCCCATCGCCGGTAATAATTTAAGTTGTAAATGGGCTCCTGCAATTACAAAAAAAATTATATAAATAGGACTAGTTATCGATTCAAGAGCTCGGTAAACCCTTCTGTTTGCTAACAAAAATATATTTGCAAAAACCATTCCAATACTTAAATTGGTAAGAATCAAAGATAGATGAAAATACTTTGCAATACCGCTAGCAATTAAAATAACCCCTAAGGAAACAACTAATATATCTTCTTTTAAACGTAGCTTTCTTACAAAATATCCAAATATAACCCCTATTAATATTCCTAAGATAATTGAACCCAGAATCTCAATTAAAGGATCTTTGGCTACCTCAAGCAGCGAAATGCTTCCGCCCTGAAGAAATACTTTTACTAAAGCTGCTGAGAAAGCATAAATAATTATCGCCAAACCATCATCAAGGCCTACTACCGCATATAAAGTATTAGTCAAAGGTCCTTTTGCTTTATGCTCTTGAAGCACAACTGCAGTACCTGCCGGAGCTGAAGCCGGGGCGATAGCTGCAAATATAAGAGCAAGATAGATTTTATTGGTAAGAAGATAAACACCAATTCCAACCAAAAAGAAAGCAAGGAAGGATTCAGACAAAATTATAGTTACAATCCCTTTACCCATCTTCTTTAATGTACTCAAGCGCATCTGGCTTCCGATAATAAAAGAAACTACCGAAAGCGCTAAATCACTAAAGCCTCTTAAATCATCCAGAAGCTCTAACTTAAAAACTCCTAAAACAGACGGGCCAAGAATAATACCTGCTACGATATAGCCAACTACCGCAGGAAATTTGAGCTTTTTAAATACTTTAGCTCCTATAAACCCAACTACCAAAGCCATGCCGATAAAAAACAATAAACTCATCTTTAAAAATTACCTGTATGGTTATATATTTAATTAATATTTTTTTGCTCTCCTAAACTCTTCAATTACATCCTTTGGCCTTTCTACCTCAAGCAGTACATTGCGAAAATATTCTTTATCCAATAAACGAGTAAGATAAGCAAGTATCTTAAGATATGATCCTACCTCTTTATTTTTAGGTGTGCCCATCAAAAAAATTAATTTAGTAGGTTTATTGTCTAGTGAATCAAAATCTATGCCTTGCCTAACCCGGCCAAAAGCTATTAGAAATCTATCTACTGACTCACTACGAGCATGCGGAATAGCAATTCCTTTGCCAATACCTGTAGTTTTTAGCTTTTCTCTATCTAGGATATCTGTAAAGAATTGATCAAAATCTAAAACGCCTTTAGAATCTTTTAAGACTAAGGCGATTTCTTTAATAGCTTCTTCTTTGTTTTCTGCTTTTAAATCTAACAAAACTTTATCTTCCCTAAGATAACTTTCTAATTTCATTTTACCCTCCGTTAAATATTTTTTTTGTTTGTAAACTTCTAATGTAATCAAAGGGAACTAGATAAATAAATCCCTTCTGATTCCAATTAACTCTTTGAAGATAATTATCACTTTCTACTATCTTTAAAAAATATTTAGCCCTTTTTTGATTTTTTACTAGCGCAAGAAAAGACTTATTAAAAATATTTATTTTACTGCTTTGAGAAAAAATTACATCAGAAGTCAACCCCTTCAATAAAATTCCTAAACTTTTTGTTTTAGCTATTAGAAAATATTCTATTTTTGCCTTTTTAGCTAATTGCTTAAGTTCTTCTAAATACTCCTTATTATTATGCATAACTATAATTAACACTTTTATCACCTCACTAAATATAATCTTAGTTTTTAACTTTAAAAAATGTGAAACGATTTGAAGAAATTATCTGATAGTCTTTGGAGGTGAATGGTTGAATAATATATCTAGAAAAGTGGCAAGTTGATTGGATTGAAGTGCTGGATTGAATAATGCTATATACCTAGAAAAATGGGAAAGGCTAATTTTAAAATAAGAAATCAAATCTATAGTAGAATAAAAATTATCTATATTTTTTCGAAAACTATCCTCTTCTATTGTCGTTTCCTCTCCTTCTTTTTCTGTTCTCAGAGAAGAGAATCCTTTGGCTTCAAAATTATATTGAGAAAAAAATACTGAAAATATCAGGATCAAACATATTATAAAAAATAATTTAGATCTTTTCATCTTATCCAGATTTATTGGTTGTCTCTAAGGGGTTATTGAAAAACATACTTTTTCGTTCAAATTCCAGCGACAACCGTATAATTTCATCTTCGCTTTTAGCTTTTATAAATTTATCTATTGAACCAGACTCACGAATTAGTTTTGAGATCATAGCTAACAATCTAATATGGATTGCCTCACTTAAAGCACAAATCATAAAAAATAAATGCACTTTGTCTTTATCGGGCTCATCGTAGTTAATGCCTTCTTTTGAAATTGCTATTACTATTTTATTTTCTCTAAACAATTGATCGGAAGGATATCTGGGATGGGGGATTGCCACCTTTTGCCCTACAGCAGTACTTAGCATTTTTTCTCTTTTAAGAAGTTCTTGATAAAGCAATCGAGGCGAATGTGTCAGATTGGCTGAATCAGCCATATTAGTTAACTTAGATAAGACCTTTTCTGGTTTTCTTACTCCTAAATCAAGCTCTATCAATTTATTTTCCACTAACCGGGATAACGGAATAACAGCGCTTTTATCTTTGATAATTGAATTAAGTTTTTTTTCAGGAGATTTAATAATTTTATTTTGCAAGTAGCTATCAATTGCATCTATATGGAATCTCCACTGACTGCCAACTTTAACCCCGGGTATTTCACCGGTTTGAGCCATCTTTATTATAGTTTTTTCATTTAGTTTGATATATTCGGCCAGCTCTTTTGTGGTTAAAACTTGATTTTTATTCATTTTTACCCTTTATTTTTACTTATATTAACTCATTTTAACTAAAAATACCATATTCTATCC
>JAIPHA010000004.1 GCA_021735445.1 Candidatus Omnitrophota bacterium | reverse complement strand
CTAAAGAATTAAAGCAAATAGAGGCAGCTGACAAATTAGGATTGAGTGCCCGGCAGATAAGCCGAATAACAAAAAGAGTCAAAGAAGAAGGCGAAAAAGGAATAGTCCATAAAAGCAGAGGTCAAATCTCTCACAATAAAACACCTGATAAAGTAAAAAACAAAATAATAGACATTTACAAAGATAAGTATAAAGATTTTGGCCCATCTTTAGCAAGCGAAATGTTCTTTGAAAATGAAAAGATAACCTTAAGCGATGAAACTCTCAGAAATTGGCTGATAAAAGAAGGCCTCTGGCAACGCAGGCGAAAGCGGAAAAAGAACCGCAGGTGGCGAGAACCTAAACACTATTATGGAGAGATGATTCAGTGGGACGGCTCTGAGCATGACTGGTTTGAAGGCCGCAGCCGCAAGTGTGTGTTGATGGGCCAAATCGATGATGCCACCGGTAAAAAAAGCGGGCAATTTTATGATTATGAAGGCACAATACCCTCTTTTGCCAGCCTTAAGCAATACATAGAAACACACGGTATACCGCACAGCATCTATCTAGACAGGCATACCACCTATAAATCGTCTAAGAAGCCTACAATCGAGGATCAGCTAAACAACAGGGAGTTTTTAAGCCAGTTTGGCCGGGCAGTTAAAGAATTAGGCATAAAAATAATCTATGCTAATTCACCTCAGGCAAAAGGAAGAGTCGAGCGCTCTTTTCGGACTGACCAGGATCGCCTGATAAAACAAATGCGGCTGGCAAAGGTTAAAACAAAAGAAGAAGCCAATAAATTTTTAAAAGGTTACTGGCCAAAACATAACAAAAAATTCAGCAGAAAACCTCTAAAAGAAAGTAATATGCATAGGCCGGTACCTAAAGGACTAGATTTAGATGCAATTCTCTGCAGGAAAACAGAACATCTTTTAAGAAATGACTTCACCATAGTTCATAATAAAAAGCTTTATCAGATTTTAGATAAAGAGTTAGGCAAACAAATAACCGTTGAAGAAAGAATAAATGGAAAACTACGCATTACTTACAAAGGAAGAAGGCTGAAATATAAAGCAATAACAACTAGGCTGAAAAAAGCAAAGCAAAAACCTAAGAGCAGAAAGATTGTCAGGCCTTCTTCTGATCATCCCTGGAGAAAAGACTCTTATAAGAAGATGCTTGATAAAAAAGCTTGTTTAGAAAACAAAAAAGCCAAAGAAGAGTTAGTTTTATTGAAAACCTAAAACCAGACATTCTAACTTTGGTAAAAACCGGACATTTTAACTTTGGCTTGACACCAATAGATTAACGCATTGATTTCTTTTTTTCTTTATGATAAGCTTTATCCTGTGGAATGATTTTACCCTGGGCTTAAACAAAGTAAAATGAGCCCAAAACATTATCTCATAAAGTAAATATGAAAAATGATGAATATTCCCTCCACTTAAGCCAAAAAAACACAGCTGAATCAGCAAAGCAAATTTCCTTAGAAATTAAGGCTAAATTTAGAAACAAACCTTTTTTTATCTTTATTCTTTTTACTCCAGACTATAACCCTAAAGAGCTATCACAGGTCTTTAACCTAACTTTAAACAACCCTAATCTACTTGGAGTCCAAGCTCCTCTTTTAATCTATAAAAATAAATTTATCGAAAAAGGCATTATCGGCTGCTGTATTTGTAAAGAAAAAACCAATATTAATAGCTTATTTATCGGATCTCAGGATTCGGAAAAAATCGAATATAATTTAAAAAAACATTTTAAGCAGATTAAAAGAAAAGACATAAAGCTTATATCCTTCCTCTCACCCCAGATAAATTCTTTATCTTTTCTGGAAGGATTAAGGTTTTCTTTAGGGAAACTGATTAATTTTTCCGGAGCAGGCTGCCACCATAAATACTCTCCCCAGGCAGATTTTATCCTTAAAAAAGGTGTAGGCAACGGCCTGGTCAATTTAGCCTTTGATGGTATTACTAACGATATTTTCCGCTTACAAAATTTTGTTATCTTCGGTAAACCCTTTACTATAACCCGGCTGAACCCGAAACAACAAATAATTTATGAAATCAATAATAAACCCGCTGTAGAAATTTATAAACATTACTTTGAAGAAAAATTTAACACTTTCATCGAAAACCGCCTTTTTACTTATTACCCCTTAGGAATATCAAGCAAAAATTCGTTTCGGCTATTAACTATAGTTGATATACTAGAAGACGGTTCTTTTCTATTCAGAGGAAATTTAAGAAACAAAACTAAAGGTAATTTAATGACCCTTAGAGAGCACTACTCCAGAGAAGACCTTATGGCCAATTGGGGAGAAAAAAAGAACGACCGGGAAGGCCTTGTTTTTATAATTAACTCTTTAAACAGAAGGAAAATTTTAGGCCAAAAATCGACACAAGAAATTGAAAATATAAAAGAGGTAATTTTTCCTAAAAAAGAGATGTTCGGCGTCTATTCCGATTACTACCTTTTTCCTGATTTGCAAACTCAGGATATCAGTATAGAAAGCGGGGGCTTGTTATTAAATGTTTGGACTTAGCTTTTTTTTAATATCTGAAATTATAAATGTTTCCGTTGACACTGTTTTAAATATTACTTTATTTTTTGCTTTATCTATAATTATCATTTTTATCTATATCGTCAAAAAATTAAAAACTATAACCAACCTCAAAGAAACTATTGCTAATCTAGACTGTTCTTTAGAACGGTTGGACCAGCAGGCAAAAATAATTTTAAAAAGCGATATGGATGTTAAACTATACCAGCAAGAGATAGAGGACCAGGCTAACAAACTTGGCCTTTTAAGAAAATTTATATTATCCAGCCTCCACTTGCTTAGCACTGATGAGCTTTTCTCTAAAATAGATAACAATCTGATTCAAAAATTTGGTTTTAAAAAGGGTCTGCTTATAAATTTTCCCGACTTAGAACAAATATATCAAAATGGCTTCGGTCCCGGAGAGATTAAAGCCATCTCTGATGTCATTTTTAGAAACAAAAATTACCTGAAAGAAAAAAGCATAATGACTCCTGAATCCGAAATCTGCAAAACCCTTTCATTTAAATTAAATACAAAAAATATACTTGTCTGCCCAATCAAGACTAAAAATAAAATTTATAGCATTTTTGTTTTAGCCGAACTGGCTTCCTCTAAATTTATCAGAGAAACCACCAAAAATTCTTTTTTAATCCTCTGTATGTATTTAGCTAAATGCCTTAGCAACATAGACCTTTTTGAACAAATCTATAAAACTAAAGAAGATTTGGAAAATAAAATAAAAACCCGGACCCAAGAACTCGCCAAAAGTTTAAAAAAAGTAGAAACCGTTAGCAAGACAAAATCAGATTTTATCTCCAGCGTATCTCACGAACTAAGAACCCCTCTTACCTCGGTTAAAGGGTTTTCTTCACTTCTGGCTGAGGAAAAATTTGGCAAGCTTCCGGATAAAGCCAAAGATCGGCTCACCAAGGTAGTTACAAATGTTGATAAATTAATGGATATAGTCAACACTCTTTTAGACATCTCCCGGATTGAATCGGGTAAAATGGAAATAAACATAATCCCTCACGATATTGTTGCTTTAATCAACAATGTTGCAGACTTTTTTGAGCCGCAAAGCCAGGCCCAAAATATAAAAATTACAATAGATACTCCGGAAAAACTTTTTGTCTATATGGACAAGAATTTAATTGAAAGGGTTTTAATTAATATTCTTAATAACGCTATTAAATTCACGCCGGAGGAAGGAAAGATAAAAATTAGTTGCAAAGATGACAATAAAAAAGCTATAATATCTATCACTGATACCGGTTTTGGAATGTCTAAAGAAAATCTAGATAAAATATTTCAAGAATTTTACCGGGTAAAAAGCATGGAAAAAAGAGCAATCGAAGGAAGCGGCCTGGGGCTTTCTTTGGTAAAAAGAATAATTGATAGCCATAAAGAAAAAATCTGGGCTGAATCAGAAGTAGGTAAAGGGACTTCTTTTTTCTTTACCCTGGAAAAAAAACAAGATGAATAAATTAAAAATACTAGTTGTAGACGACAATTTAGACATTTTAGATTTAATAGAAGCTACCTTAGAAAGCGAATTTGAAGTTTTCAGGGCTGATAGTGGCAGCCAGGCTTTTATCCAACTAAAAGAGAATACTCCGGACTTGCTTATATTAGACTATATGCTCCCCGATATAAATGGAGACGAAATCTGTAAAAAAATAAGACAAAATGTTTTACTTATGAATTTACCTGTACTAATGCTTACCGGCAAAGGAGAAGTGGAAGACAAGGTAAAAGGTTTAGAATCTGGAGCTGATGATTATATGACTAAACCTTTTTTGCCTCAGGAATTAATCGCAAGGATCAGAATGTTAATCAGAAGATCAAGCTTAAACCTCGACGCTAATCCTCTGACCCGGCTTCCCGGGAATATCTCGATAAATAAAGAGTTAGAAAATAAATTAAAAACTAACGAGAAATTTGCCGTCCTCTACATAGATATAGATAATTTTAAAGCGTTAAATGACTACTATGGCTTTGGCAGGGGCGATGAGGTCATCAAGGAAACTTCCCGGATTCTTGCCGCCTCTATCCAGGAAAAAGGCCAATTTAGTGACTTTATTGGCCATATCGGCGGAGATGATTTTGTAATAATAACCTCCATCGAAAAAGCGGAAATAATTTCAAAAGATATAATTTCTAAATTTGATAGCTTTTCCCCTAATTTTTTTGACACAAAGGATAGGGAGAAGGGTTATATCGAGGCAAAAACCAGAGACGGTGAGCATTCAAAATTCAGTTTTCCTACTATTTCAATAGGGATAATAACTAATGAACAAAAAAACTTCAGCCACGTGGCTCAAATAGGTTCACGAGGCGCAGAATTAAAAGGCCTGGCCAAAAAATTTCCTGAAAGTAAATATATCTTCGATCGCCGTAAAGACTAACCTCAGGGGACGTTTCCCTCTGTTATAACTCCTTGGCTAACAAGAGCTTTTTGTTTATGAATAATAATATGCGAGGGAGGGGACTTGAACCCCTACGATATTTCTACCACTAGCCCCTCAAGCTAGCGCGTCTGCCATTCCGCCACCCTCGCTTAATTTAACCTACGCTATCGTTGTGCAACATTTCCGTTTGAAGCTGTTTGGTCGCATACGCCCGGTTTAAAGACTCTTACCATACTTACCTTTTGAAAAAATAATAAAACGACGAGGAGTTAATGAGTTCCCTTATCATTGCCTTTATTACGAAAAAGATCAAGGAATCTGTCTTCGTATTCTTTATAGACATTCCAGTCATCAAGCTCTTTTTTTAATTCACTGGCAGCAGCTATATCGCGTTTTGCTTTTTTAAAAAGATTTTCGATGTTCTTCCTAACTGATTGGGGAACCTTGGTGTAGGCTGCTAAATCTTTTTTAATTCTTCTTACGTCTTCTTCGCTTAAAGGGGTAGGGCCTTCCGGCTTGGCATCTCCTTTCAGATAACTAATAAGTTTATCTATCTCTTTTTCGATAAATTTTGCTCTTTTCCAAATAGAAGAGGTATCCAGTTTAATTCGGAAAAAATGAACAAGCAAGTCTAGAATAACTGCCGTAGCTTTAGGGTTTTCGATTTGTGCAGTATAAAAGGGGATCTCGGCTAAAAGACAAGCGCCCTTAAGCCCTTTACGTTTAGCTATGCCTAAAATAATACCGTTTAATCCGCTAATTTGGCCTTTTTTTAATATTTTAATTTCAGTTTTTTCAAATTTTTTGGCAACAGATAAATGAGTGGTTGCTAACCACAACGAAGAATTATGCTTATGGTCAACGGATTCCGGTTTTGCGGCAAAAGTAACCACTAATCGTGGTTTATATTTTTTAATAAATTTAATTACAGTTAAAGAAAGCTCTTCTGCATGTTCTAAAGGAGGCTGAGCCTGACCCAAAAAAAGAACTATATCCGGCCCCTCCTTGCCTTTATAGTAATAAAATAAACCCGTAGGGGGTTTGGGGATATCGGTTATTCCATCTTCAACCACTACCGCCGCCGGTTTAAAGAAATCTTCCATATCAAGCTTTGCAAATACCTTGAAATTCATCGCTTCTTTTAAAAACAAAGCACTACGGTAAGCTACTTCGCCCATGCCCGGCCAAGCGGCTATAAAAATCGGTTGTCTTAATTTTGGATTAGATAATTGTTTAACCATTTTTTTAAAAAAATAAACCCCACCATAAGTCCGTTCGAGGCCAACGCTATCAGTCCTCTTCTCACACAGGTGGGCACCGCATCCTAAACTTTTGTTTAAGAAATTTGGCTCCCTTATGACTGATGTTGGCTGTAGCGCTCACACCTCCAACGCAACAGGCAGGGTGAATATAATTATAACAGCCTCATCTTTTCTTTTCAAGTAAAGAACTTTTATAAAATTTATCTTAAAATTATACCGGTTTTTTTATCTAATTTTTCCCTAATTTTATTATGGTAATCATCCACTTCGTTCGAATTCAATGTTTTCAGTTTTGACTGGTAAAAAAGCCTCAGGGTAAAAGCAAAGTAACCCTTTGGTAATTCTTTACTCTGATAACTATCAATAACCGCTAAATCCACCAAATACTCTCCCTCTTCTTCTATAATTTTGCGAACTTCTTTAAACTTTATTTTTTCTTCTATAGCTAAACTTATATCCCGCCCAACTGCCGGAAATCTAGAAAAAGGTTTGAATTTTTTATCCCTTTTGTATTTCTCTAGCAATCTTAAGTCAAGCTCGGATATAAATAAATCTTCTTTTAGCCCAAGCCGGCCTTTTTCTTTTTTATTAATTTTGCCCAAAAACCCAATGACTTTGCCTTTGACAATAACTTCTAAAGCATTGCCTAGGCTCTTTTTCTTAGATTCTTTAAACTGAACGGTTGTTATGTTCAGATAATTTAAAATTTCTAAAACCTGCCCCTTTAGTAAAAAAAATTTTGTTTTTTTCCCGCTTATTCCCAGCGATAAAAATGGCTTTTCTTTAACGCTATTTTTATCCTCTTGATAGGTATCTGCTATTTCAAAAAATTTCAGGCCAGACTTGCCTCTATTTAAATTGTGTTTTGCAGCTTTTACCATCCCTAACAAGAGAACCGGCCTTAAGCTGTCTTCCTGACGGCGCAAAGGATTTTTTAATTTTGGACCTCTCTTTTCTGTAAACAAAGAAAGCTCCTGGTTATTTTCAATGCTATAGGTAATAATTTCTGAAAAGCCGGAAAGAGAAACAAAACTTCTTATTTTATTTTTAAATTCCCAAAATTTTTCCTCTTTGCCTAAAACAGAAAAATTTTTCTGAGATTTTTTTAAAAAAGGTATCTTTGCTTTAATCCGGTCATAACCATAAATTCTTGCAAACTCTTCATAAACATCAACTTCTCTTTCTATATCAAGCCGGGACAAAGCAGGTTTTACCTTTATCTTATCTGTTGTTGCTTTTTTAATTTTGAAATTAAGGGACTCTAAAATTTTCTTAACTTTACCTACCTTAAAATCCGTCCCCAGATAGTTTTTCATCTCTGATAATTTTATTATTATATCCTTCGGTTGTTTCTCCGTTTTTTTGCCTATCTCTTTAAACTTAGGATTTTTTCCTTTTGCTAGCTCTTCAATCAAATCAGTTGCCTCTTGCGACGCATAGCTTACAAAAAACTCAGACACTCTTCTTTCAAACCGGTAAGAAGATTCGGTATCAAGGCCCAAATGCCTGCGTGAACGCCTAACGGTAACCGGAGAAAATTTAGCTGCTTCTAAAAATATATTTTCGGTTGAAGGAGTAACTTCTGTATTCTTAGCGCCCATGACCCCGGCTAGTGCAATGGTTTTTTTACTATCAGCAATAATTAAATTTTCTTTGCTTAAAATTCGCCTCTTCTGGTCGATACCTATAAACTCTTCTTTTTCTTTCGCCCTTCTTATCCGAATATCTCCTTCAATTTTATCCCTATCGAAAGCATGGAGGGGGTTCCCCCATTTGAGCATACAATAATTTGTAATATCAACAATATTATTTACCGAAGCCATACCACAATTTACAACAAGCTTTTTCAACCAATCCGGTGAAGGCGCTACCTTAATACCTTCTATCACCCTGGCTAAATAATAAGGGCAATCTTTTTTGTCTTCTACTAAAACACTTATATCCGTTAGGCTGGGCCTTATTTTTATCTTGGGATAATTTATTTTTACCTTTTTGCCCAACACAGCAGCTGCTTCCTGCGCAACCCCAAGCAGAGAAAGCCAATCGTACCTGTTAGTAGTAACTTCGGCATCAAAAACCCAATCATCCGATACTTTCTTTAAGCTTTCGATTTCTAAACCAGCCAGAGTAAGCTTATTAGCTAATTCCTTGGCCGGAATTGTAATTTCGACAAATTGTTTTAAAAAATTTAAACTGAATTTCATATCTTTAAATCGGAAATTGTTTTAAAAAGTTTAGATCGTTTTCATAAAAAAGCCTAATGTCGTTTATCTGGTATTTCTGCATAACTATTCTATCTACTCCCATCCCAAAAGCAAACCCTTGGTATTTATTGCTGTCTATCCCGCAAGCCTCAAGTACATTGGGATGAATCATCCCGCACCCTAATATTTCAAGCCAACCTTTGCCCTTGCATACGCTGCATCGGCCTTCTCCTTCTGCCTGGTTGCCTCCGCAGATAACACAAGATACATCCACCTCCGCCGAAGGCTCGGTAAAAGGAAAGAAATGAGGCCGGAAACGAAGCTGAACTTTTTGAGAAAAAAATTGTTTGGCAAAATGAAGAAGAACTCCTTTTAAATCAGCAAAGCTTAAATTCTCCCCAACCGCAAAGCCTTCTATTTGATAAAACATAAAAGAATGAGTCGCATCGACTACATCGGGACGATAGACCCGGCCCGGAGAAACTACAGCTAAGGGAGGGGTTAATTTTTGCATCATTCGAATTTGAGAGGGAGAAGTATGGCTGCGTAACAGCCAATCCCCGCTTTTTTGATTTTTTTTAGATAAATCGAGATAAAAAGTGTCAAAAGCGTCGCGGGAAGGATGCTCCAAAGGAATATTCAAGGCAGAAAAATTATGCCATTCGTCTTCCACCTCATCCCCGGAAATTATATGAAAACCCAGTTCTTTAAATATCAAACAAATATCGCTTGTAACCGAGCTTAAAATATGGCTGGAGCCTTTATCCGGCAGCCTGGCCGGATAGGTTAAATCCATTCTTTCTTCTTGCTGGTTTTTTTCTGCTAGCCTTGCCTCGATAGCCGCACTTATTTGGTTTTTTAAAATATTTAGCTCTTTCCCCCAGTAACCTCTTTCTTGCTTAGCCAAATTCGGGATATTAGAAAAAAGTTCTGAGATCTTTGATTTTCTCCCCAGATATTTTATCTTTAGCTTCTTTAAAGACCCGCTGTTTTTTGCGTTCTCTAAATCTTTTTGAAAATTATTTTTTATCTTTTTTATTTCTGCTGCCATAATCTTATTTTTATAAGATAAATAGATCCTAATGTCAAGAAAATTACAAAACTAAATAAAGCAAACCTTTTTTTCCCATCCGCCACCTTAAGTTTTATTTTTTTTCCTTTTTCTACAACTTCAAGATCAACCAGATGCAAATCCCTGCCGCCGTGAACAGAGCAATTTTTATAAAAAATACCTTTAATCTTAATTAAATCTCCTCTTTCTTTGTAATTGCCCCAATAATTGATTGAGTTGATAATGCTCTGATTTTTTACAAAAATGCCCATATTATATTCTCCTGACTGGACATTAAACCAGCTTCCTTTTTTGCCACGAAGCGGGTCCCCGATTGCTTCAGCCTCAAAAGAAACCATTTTCCCATCATATGTTTCCGGCTTAGCTATTAAAGATTTTAAATTTATAGTTTGGGCTTCAGCGTAAACAGCTAAAGAAAACAAGAAAGTTAGGATCAAAATAAAGAATGGTAGTGCGCCCTTATCTTTCCAAATCTGTGTGCATCTGCAAAAACTGTTATTCAATATCTTATCTGTGTTCATCTGTGTTCCTACTTTTTAAAAAATGACAGCAATACCCCTAATGTAACAAAAACCGCAATAAATTCCAACCGGCCTACCCACATTTGAACTATATATACTACTTTTAAAAGATTTGGCATATCGGGACTGGTTATGCCGCTTGATAAACCAACGTTTGCAGTCGCAGAAACCGATTCAAATAAGGCAGCTATCCCCGGATAACCTAAACCAATAGCAATTAAGGCTCCTGCTACATAGGTAATAATAAATAAAATAAAAATTACAAAGGCGTCTTTTATCCGCTTATTAGATAAAAGCAAATTATTTAAATGATGGTATTTTTCCTTAAAAACTGCATTAGGAGGCATAATCCAGCGCTTAACCTCGGCAAAAATAGTTTTAAAAATAATTCCAATCCGCATCAATTTGATTCCGCCGGTAGTCGAACACACTCCTCCGCCAATCATCATTGCAAAAATTACCGCTAAAATCGAAAGAAGAGGAAAACCCATTAAAACCCCTCCCTCTAGGTTAGTAAAACCACAACCGGTATGAGCCGATATAAGCTGGTAAAAACCGCCCCTGAATAATCCGGTAAAATTAGTACCTAGAAAAGGTAAATAAATTAATAAAAGCAGTGAAAAAAAAGTAAAAAGAAAAGTTTTAATTTCAAAATTTTTAAATATTTCTTTTTTCTCTTTATGCCAAAGCCAGAAATGCAAATTAAAATTAAAGGCCCCTAGAATCATAAAAACAATTGTAGCTATTTCTAATTGGAAGCTATGGTAGTAAGCAATGCTTTGTTTATAGGGAGTAAAACCTCCGGTGTCAAAAGCAGCGAAAAAAAGCCAAAAAGCCTGAAAAACTGATTTAAGGATAGGTAAGCCGATTTTGCTTAGAATCAGAGAATACGCCGCAACCCCTGTAATTAAAAAAATAAAGCTGACTTTCCAGATAAAACGGGCAGTTCCCATTACATTAGGAAAAATTTTTTCCTGTCTTGCTTCACCAAGATAAAAACCTACCGCAACTGATTTAGCTTGAGATAATATCGAAAGGCTTGCCAAAATTATGCCCTGGCCTCCGATAAACATGGTGAGATGGCGCCAGGTATTGTGTGAAAAAGACAGGTGATCCAAATCTTGGATTAAAATCAACCCTGTTGTGGCGAATCCGCTCATCGCTTCAAAACAAGCATCCAAAAAAGAACCAAAATGCCCTGATAAAAAAAGAGGAATCGCGCCCAATAATGAAAAAAACAGCCACCCCAGGCTAACTGTAAAAAAAGTATGTATCCAGGAAATTTCGTTTTTAATCGGGAAAAAGATTAACAAAATCAATCCAAAAGCCCCGCTTAGAGAAACTCCGATAACAAAATCAAAAAAAGGAGAACTTTCGGCCATAGCCACGGCCACAAAAAGAGGCACCAACATAAAAAAACTTAAACCTAAAATTAATCTTCCCAGGAGGTTTAAAATCGTAGACAGATCTTTTTTGGTGGGAGAAATTACCATAATTAAATTCTAAAAGGAAAAAAGAAGTTTAACCCCAGCGCAAGTAAATACCCCGCTAAAATAATAGCCAAACAACAACAAATCTCTAAAACAATACCCAAGAATGGCTTCATATTATACTTTACCGATAAGAGACTTAGTCAAATCTGCCTCGCTGTCAATTAAGGTAGCTGCAATTATTTCATCTCCGGGCAAAATAGATGTTGAGCCAGAAGGAATAACAATTTCTGGCCCTCGCAATATAGAAATTAAAACTGAATTAGCGGGCAATTTAATGTCTTTTAAGGATTTATTCGCAACAGGAGAATTTTCCGGAATATCTACCCTGACTATAGAAAGCCTTCCCTTCTTAATACTTAAAAGATTCATCACATCGGAAAAAGAAGCTTCTTCCTCGACAACTCTTGCAATGATTGAAGTCGAATCTACGGGGTTATCGACTTTCATATATTTATACAATGGTATATGCTTGGGGTCATTTACCCGGGACACCGTTCTCTTTATTCCAAACAGTTCCTTAGCTAGGTATGAAATGATTATATTATCTTCATCGCCTGAGGTTGCTGCAACCGAAACGTCGGCCTTTTCTATTTGAGCTTCCCTTAATATCTCGGGATAAGTCGCGTCTCCGCAAATAATCATCACTTTATCCAACTCTCTGGCCAACAAGCCACATAGCCTCTGGCTTTTATCTATCAAGCAGACCTGATGCTTATCTTCTGTAAGCCTTTTTGCCAAAATTAAGCCTAACCTGCCTGCTCCAGCAATTACGATATACACTTCTTCAACACCTCTCCGAGAAGATAGGTTTTATTAATTACAGTTAGGCCTTCTTCCCCGAATATCTTTTTTTTCATAGTGTCATTTACTTGTAAGATGATCTTTTTAATTTTATATTTTCTTTTAGCAACTTTACCTACAACTAGATTGAGATTATCATTTCCGGTAAGCAAAAAAAGAGCATCGGCTTCTTTTATCCCCGCTTTTTCAAGAGTGTTAACGTCTAAAGCATCCGCCCATATTTTTTTTCCGTTAAAATCCTCTTTAAAAGAATCCAGTTTTTTCAGGTCTTTATCAATTATAACCACATTATCGGTATTAGATAATTCTCTGGCTAAAACCCTTCCGGTTCGGCTACATCCTACGATAATAATATAACGCATGCTTTTGTCTTTTATTTCTTTACTGTTTCAACGATTTTATCAAAAACCTCTGGATTTTCCGAGGCAATCAACGCTAGGACATTTCGGGAAAGAATTATATTATTATTTTTCAAATCATTGATTAATTCCCGGTAAGATGTACCTCTCTCTCTGGCAGCTGCATTGAGACGGGTAATCCATAAAGAACGAAACTCTCTTTTTTTAAGCCGTCTGTGGTTGTAGGCATAAACGTAAGCCCGCCTTAGGGTTTCAATGGCTCTGCGGTAATTTTTAGAACGCCTGCCCCAATACCCTTTGGCTTGCTTTAATACTTTTTTCTTTCTTTTTCGAGAAGCTACAGGACTTCTTGCTCTCATAACAAACTCCTTTTATTAATAATCTTTTAAGCTGAATAAGGTAAGGCCCTCTTTACCAGCTTACTTAATTCTTTTGGCATTTTATCTTTTTTCCGTAAATTCCTTTTTCTTTTTCGCCCCTTTCCGCTCAACAAATGCCTTCTGCCGGCTTTTGACCGTAAAGCTTTTTTCTTTTTCGTAATTTTAATCCTTTTCGCTAATGCTTTTTTTGTTTTTAATTTCGGCATACCTCTTCCTCCTCATCTATTATTCTTTCTTTGTGTCTTCTGTAAATCTTTCTATTACCTGCTTTCTGTGTTATCTGTGGTTCTATTATAGCTATTTCGGGCTCAAAGTAAATATCATAGTTTTCCCTCTCATTACAGGCTCTTTATCAATTTGAGCTATAGGCTTGGTATCTTCTATAATATTATCTACAATTCTTCTTCCGATTTCTTTATGAGTAATTTCTCTGCCTTTATACCACATTCTTATCCTTACTTTATGCCGCTTTTCTAAAAACCCTTTTATTCTTTTTAATTTAACTTGATAATCATGCTTTTCGGTTCGCGGAGTAATTCTCACTTCTTTTAGCTGAGATTGCTTCTGGTGTTTTTTTAATTCTTTTTCTCGTTTGCTCTGTTCGTATTTATATTTAGTAAAATCCATTACCCGGCAAACCGGTGGTTTTGCAGAAGGAGCAATTTCGACTAAATCAAGGCCATGCTCCCTTGCTTTATCTAAAGCCTCCTTACGGCTCACTACTCCTAATTGTTCTCCGTCGGGGCTGATTAATCTTAAACTTTCTGCAACAACTCTCAAATTTACCCTTACTCTTTTCTTCACCTATTTAGCCTCCTTTTTAACATGTTTACAATTGAAATAACCAATAACCAAAAAACAAGATACAAACAAACTCCAATATCCAATACCCAATTACCAAACATCATCAATTTTTAAATTATATTTCTTTATCGTTTTGTTTGATCATTGAAATTTGGTTATTGTATCTTGCTTGATTATTGTTTCTTGTATCTTGTATCTTTCGTTTTTATCTATTTGTTCGATTGTTTTCTTAAAAATTTTACCAACTCTTCTGTTTTTTTTGTTCCCATTTTTTTCATTCCCCTTTGGCGCAGCGAAACCGTCCCGGCTTCTTTTTCCCGCCGGCCGACTATAAGCATATAAGGTATTTTTTGGGCCTCTTTTTCCCTGATTTTCTTTTGCAAAGTCTCTTCTCTTAAGTCGGATTCAGCCCTAAAGCCTTCTTCTAACAACCTTTCTTTTATTTTATCCGCATAATCGGCCACATCTTTATTTATATTTAAAACGCTAACTTGAATGGGAGCAAGCCAGAGCGGAAAAGCCCCCGCAAAATGCTCTACCAGCGTTGCGATAAACCTCTCCAAGCTTCCTAAAACTACTCGATGAATCATAACCACTCTTTCATCTTTATCCTCTCTGGAACGATAAGTTAAATCGAACCTCTCAGGAATATTATAATCAAGCTGGATAGTAGCGCATTGCCAACTCCTTCCTATCGCGTCTTTTAAAATAATATCTATCTTGGGGCCATAAAAAGCTCCGTCACCGGGATTGAGTTTATAGTTAAGCTTTTTATCTTTTAAAACTCCTTCTAAAATATTTTCGGCCATCTGCCAATCTTTTAATTTTCCGATAAATTTATCCGGGCGAGTGCTTAATTCAGCGCTATAGTCTTTAAACCCAAACTTATCCATGGTAGATTTAACAAAATCAATTACTCCTTCTATTTCTGAATAAAGGTCTTCTTTTTTACAAAAAATATGCGCGTCATCTTGGGTAAAGCCCCGCAAGCGAAGCAAACCATGTAAAACTCCGCTTTTTTCGAACCGGTAGACCGTCCCTAGTTCAAACAATCTAAAAGGAAGGTCTCTAAAGCTGTGGAGCTTTGATTTATAAACTAAAATATGCCCGGGGCAATTCATAGGTTTTAAGATAAACTCTTGTTTGGCTTTTTCTATCGGATACATATACTCCTGGTAATGGTCAAGGTGGCCGCTTTTTTCCCAAAGATTTTTATCCATAATATGAGGCGTATTTATCATTTGATACCCTCTTTTGAAGTGTTCGTTTATCTCCCAATCGATGATAATTTTTCTTAAAATCGCACCGTTAGGCAGATAAAAAACTAATCCTGCCCCGGCTTGTTCCGGATATATATCAAATAGGCCTAATTCCTTGCCTAACTTGCGATGATCTCTTTTTTTTGCCTCTTCTAACCGGTTTAGATATTTTTTTAAACTTTTTCTGTCGGGAAAAACCGTTCCATAGACCCGGCTTAGCTGAGCGTTTTCTTGGCTTCCCCGCCAATAAGCCCCTGATACCGAAAGTAATTTAAAATTTTTTAAAGGCCCTGTATCTTTTAAATGAGGCCCTTTGCATAAATCTATAAAATCATTATGCTGAAAAGTTGAAACCCGGTCTTTTTCTAAATCTTTAATCAATTCTATCTTATAAATTTCTCCTTTTTGCTTAAAAAAATCTATAGCTTCTTCTTTGCCTAAATCTTTTTGAGCAAATGGTAGCGCTGACCTTATCTCTTCTTCCATTAGCTCTTCAATTTTTGGCAAATCTTCTTCGCTTAAGCCTCCGGGAATATCAAAATCATAGTAAAACCCTTCTTCGATAGCAGGACCTATGCCTAATTTCGCCTCCGGATAGAGCTTCTTAACCGCTGAAGCTAGAACATGAGAACATGAATGTCGTAAAGTTTTTAAATCCATAATCTTTAAAATATCAGTTAGATTTCATTGTTACGAATAAAAAAGAAACAGCTTTTTTGAACGCTTTATGATTTTAACAGGAAAATGGCGTATAAAAAATTGACGAGCCGCGAAGCGCTGGGAGGAAATTTTTAGCCATTCTGCTGTGTTCCCAGCTATAAACATTATGAACAAAAAAACATGGGCGGTGTAGGATTCGAACCCACGACCCTCTCGGTGTAAACGAGACGCTCTAAACCAACTGAGCTAACCGCCCATTGAAAAAGAACATATTTAGAGTATACCTTATTTTTCAATGGCACTTAAGCTGAATTACTCAGCGAAGTGCCATATCCGCAATAATAACAAGAATTGATGAAAAAATCAACCCTTTTAGCAAACATTGTTAATGCTCAGTAATTGAGTAACTGTTTCTTGAGAGTAAAATTAACGAACTAGGCCGAAGGAAGGGCCATCATACAAAATACCATCACAAATAAAGCAACAGTCTCAATTATCCCCAGTACTGTTATATATTGGCCAAACCCTTTTCCGGTTTCTGCTAAAGCATCACAAGCTCTTGCTGCCGCTTTGCCTTGCATGTAAGCAGACATTCCCATGGCAATACCAGCAGCTAGCCCAAGTACAGCCTGAAATACATAAGTGGCAACAGTAGCGGGCAAATTCGCGGCAATAATTTGATCCCGCAATATCCAAGCATAGATTGTTTGGGTTAAAGGCGCGCCTACAAAGGCAAGCAAAGTAAACGGGGCTGTTTTATTCAAAGCAAAAGCTTTTTTCCATGCTCCTACCGCAGCCATCCCGGCTACTCCCGTACCTAAGGCAGAACCTACTGCGGCAAATGCCAGAGACAAACTCATATCGCCAAAACCTTGTATCATTTCAACCTCCTCATATAATACGTTAATAATCGAAATAACCAATAACCAAGACACAAGATACAAACAAATCCCAAATTCCAATATCCAATAATCAAACCAAATATTTGGTTATGGTTCGACTCTGCTCACCATCCTTCGAACCATCCTGAGCACAGTCGAAGGATTTGAATCTGGATATTGTATCTTGTTTGGTCATTGTTTCTTGTCTCTTGTATCTTTCGTTTCTTTTTACTCCCGGAATGGCCGGTACTCTTTGCCGGACCACTCCATTCCTAATTGCCCGGAAAATTCAAGTAAATTCAATCTGATTCCGTGAACTACAACCGACATCAAACATAACAAAATATTTAAACTATGCCCGAGAAAAAGAATTATTGCGGCCGCAACTCCGCCTAAGAATCCCCCCAGGCCCGTACTTGTTGCCATTGTATTAAAAGCGGTGGCAACAGCAAGCGTTGCGTACCCTACAGCAAAAAGGCGCAGGTAAGAAATAATATCGGTAAAAGAGCTGATTACGTCTAAAGGTAAAGTCCCTAAAGTCGAAAGGGCGCCTTTTAAAATATTCTTTTGAAAGTTAGAGAATAAAATAACGGCGGTTATACCGGCTATACCTAACCCTGAGATAAAATCCGGAGCCGGTTTGCCCACAAGCAACTGGCTGGCCACAAAAAAGGCTGTCCACAAAATACAAACCCAGCCAATTTCCGCCAAAACTTTCAAAGAATTCAAATAACGAAAAGCTTTTATTAAATGGGCTATCGATAAATGCACCACCCCGATTACAAAACAAAAATAAATCATAAAATTTTGATTAGTTTTTGCAAAACTGTTAATCCGGTCAACAACTAAAAAATTAAAAAAAGGCAATTTAGTGACAGCTTCTACCCCGAACCAATTACCCGATAAAGCGCCCCAAACAACGGTTGCAAAGCTTAAGCTGTAGATTAAAAAAAAGGGCGCAGCCGGAGCTTGTTTGAATTTCCTTCTGGCCAAATAAGTAGCTGTAAGAAAAATAACCCCATACCCTGCGTCTCCCACCAGCATAGCAAAAAATAGGCTAAAAAATAATAAAAACCAAAAACTGATATCATACTCCTTATAACCGGGCAAAGTACCCATAAAATTAAAAACCGGTTTTATAATTTCGACCCACTTTGGATTTCTGATTAAAGTAGGTACTTCTCTTGGGTTATCAGGTTTCTCAACGGCTATTGCCCAACCATTTTTTTGAGCGGTTTTTTTTATTTTTTTTACTGAATCCAGGGGGCAAAACCCCTGGAGCCAGGCTAAAGCTTCGCTGCCTTCCATTCCAAATTTCACTTTTATAAACTCAAGCTTATTAAGCAATTTCTTCTTGTACCCGGTAAAACAATCCCGGTAAACTGAAAATGAACTTATTTTTCCCTCGATTGCTTTCCTGCTCTGTTGAATATAATTAATTTCTTTATTAAGTGAGCTCAAACTCTCCTGAGGAACTTCGTCCCGCTGAAACTTTAGCTCTTCATTTTTGCTTGTAGATATATGGATTAAGCGTAAATTAGATCCTTTTCGCCCAACAATGTAAACTAATTTATCCTTGTTTAACTTTTTGAATTCTTTTTCGCTGCAAAAATATAATTTGATGAAAATATTTTTATCCGCCAGTTTTTCCAAATCCTTTTTTGAAATATCTCCCCATTGCCCAAACCAGGCGGTTTTTTGGCTTAATTCCGCCAGTCGGCTTTTAAGTTTGCTTCTTTCTTGAACCAAACCCACAATTTCTTTAGAAGCAGAAATTAGCTCTTCTCTGCTAAGTTTTTTTTGCTTTTTTGATTCCCCTACTATATCCAAAACTTTATTTAATCTTGACAACCTTTTCCTTACCGTGTCTATATAATCGGCATGGGGTTTTCTTAAATGAGATACATGAAACACCCCTAGCTCACGCAGATCATGTAAAGCTGAATCAATGCTTGTCTTTGATACTAAAATTGTGAGTTTGCGCATCTTTACAATCATATCTTGTAATTGATTATTTATCTATTTTAACAAAAGTAAAACAGCCATTAAAAAGTTCATCGTAATTCGTGAGTCTAATACATTATATGGATACGCTGTATTCTCTTAGGTTATATCCGGAGAATGTTTTGCCTTTGGCAAAAAAGCGTATACATACTTGTAATTGATTATTTATCTATTTTGGCTTTGGCGATTTTACCTCTAACTACAGCGGCTGTCCTTCTTTCTCCCAAGTAAATTTGGATCATCCGGATATTGCCTTCTGATTCGGGAATCTTAACCTTTTCAAATAGATTAACCCTTTGATTAGTAAGCCTCAGCTCTTCTTTTAAAGCATCCAGTTGCCTATGCAACACAATCAATTCTGCCTTATAGTTAATTACCTTTTTAACAGCTTCAATACCAGAATCAAGCCAAAGAGGAGTTTCCACCAGATTGTAACTTTTTAATTCGAAATCAACTCTATCAAATATAGGCAAATCAACACCGGCCACATTCCCCCGCCCGGTTTTTATAGCCTTCAAGCTTAAAACTTCTCTGATTGAATTCTGCTGAGCGAACAAATCCACCCAGTTAATAACTTCGTTTCTGAAGTCCTCTTCTTCCTTGGATACTTTATCGATTTGCTGGTGGACCTTTACAATCTGTTGCTGCAATTGCTTTTTTTTAAGCTGCAGGGTAGGCAGGTAACGCCTAAACCTTGCCAGGGAATCTTTTTGTTTTCTTAGCTCTTGCTTGGTTATTCTAACCTGACCCATAATCCTTCTTTATGCAACAAAACTGTTGTCAACGCTTTTATCGCATTAAATCTTTCATATTTTCTGTGTTTCTATATTTTTTTGTGGTTCTGTGGTTCTGGCCAAAACTCTTTTATTAAATCACTTCTAAAATTAGTTTCTTCGGGTTCAAAACAATCAGAAAGCATCTGCCATCCTTTATCTAAAGCTTTTTCAATAGGAATATTTACGGCTAAATCCATCATCTCTGCTTCAAAGAGCTTTCCGTATTTAAGAAGTTTTCTATCCCAAGAACTCATTCTAAAACCCATAGAACGTTTTTCTTCGGTGTCCCGGTATTTAGCATAAAGCTGAATCATCCCATCCATAATCGCCCGGTGGTCTTTTCTGGTCTTATCGTTTACCTGCTGCTTAAGGCGGCTGAGAGAACCAAAAGGCTCTATTGAGCCACCGCGCAGATAAAACTGGCCTTCTGTAATATAGCCTGTATTATCGGGAACCGGATGGGTTACGTCATCTCCGGGCATAGTTGTCACCGAAAGAATAGTGATGGAACCTGCGTCTTCAAACTCAACTGCTTTTTCATATCTTTTAGCTAACTGGCTGTAAAGATCACCTGGATAACCTCTATTTGAAGGAACCTGCTCCATAGTAATCGCAATCTCTTTTAAAGCATCAGCAAAATTAGTCATATCTGAAAGCAAAACTAAAACATCTTTATTTTTAAGCGCAAATTTTTCTGCTACCGCCAAACAAAGATCCGGAATCATCAACCCTTCAACCACAGGGTCCGACGCAGTATGGACAAAAAATACCGAACGCGGGAGAGCTCCGCCTTCTTCTAATTTATTTTTAAAAAATAAATATTGATCGTGCTTTAAACCAATTCCCCCTAAAATAATCATATCAGCCTCAGCTTGTAAAGCGATTCTGGCTAATAACTCATTATAAGGTTCTCCGGATATAGAAAATATAGGCAGCTTTTGCGAGACAACCAAAGAGTTAAAAACATCAATCATCGGTATATTTGTCCTAATCATCCTCTTTGGTATAGTCCTTTTAACCGGATTAACTGTGGGGCCGGAAATCTCAATCGTATTTTCCCCTAAACCGGGGCCTTTATCCCGGGGCCTGCCGCTTCCGTCAAAAACTCTGCCTAGCATATCTTCTGAAAAAGAAACTTTCATCGGATGCCCTAAAAATATCACTTGATCATTAGTTGAAACCCCGCGGCTTCCCGCAAAAACCTGCAAAGATACTAAATCATTATCAACTTTTATAACCTGGGCTAAAGATTTGCCCCTGCTGCTTCTAACCTCAGCCAACTCTTCATAAGAAACATCTTTTGCTTTAACTGTAATTACATTTCCGACAATGCTTAAAATTTTACTATGAACTTTTCTCATTTTTCTTCCTCTTTTTGTTTTTGTGAACTTAAAAATTGGTCAATTTCTTTTTCTGAGTTTTTATATTTATCTGAGTCTTTTTCTGTATAGTTCCAGTCAATAAAAAGTGACCTTAGCTTATAAAACATTTTCCTTGCCTGATCTTTATCGGAAAACTTAAACTTAGAATCAAGGATAAAAAATATCTTATCAAAAACATAAGCCTGTCTCTCAATTCCTGTGGCTGCATCTATTGGATTAAATCCATTTTGCTGCAAATAAACCGCATCTAAAAAATCCGACTTTAAGTAAATTTGATAATCGTCCAAAGAAGTCCCTTCTTCTCCCACAACTTTCATCATCTGGTCAACCTCATCGCCTTTTTTCAAAATATTTCTAGCTTTTTGCACTTTGTCTTTGTTTAACGGAGTTTGATAGCGTGACCAGCTCTGCAGCGGGTCAACCGAAGGGTATTTACGGGCATTGGCTCTATCCCGGGATAATCCATGGAAAGCCCCTACAACCTTAAGAGTGGATTGAGTAACCGGTTCGTCAAAGTTGCCTCCCGCCGGAGAAACCGTTCCCCCAATAGTAAGGCTTCCCTTTTTATCAAAAGGAAGTTTGACCTGTCCGGCTCTTTCGTAAAATTCGGCAATACGAGATTCGAGATAGGCAGGATAAGCTTCTTCTCCGGGTATTTCTTCCAGCCTCCCCGATATTTCGCGCATTGCTTGAGCCCAGCGCGAAGTTGAATCTGCCAAAAGCAAAACATTTAACCCCATTTGCCGGTAGTATTCGCCTAATGTTGCCGCGGTATAAACCGACGCGTCCCTGGCTGCAACCGGCATCGAGCTTGTGTTGCAAATAACAATAGTTCTTTCCATAAGCGAACGCCCTGTACGCGGGTCTTCTAATTTAGGAAATTCTTTTAAAGTCTCCACAACTTCTCCGGCTCTTTCCCCGCAAGCAGCAAGAATTACCACGTCTACATCCGCGTAGCGGCTTATAAGTTGCTGTAAAACTGTTTTCCCTGATCCAAATGGGCCGGGAATACAATAAGTTCCTCCCTTAGCCACCGGGAAAAAAGTATCCAAGATTCTCATCTTGGTGGCCAATGATTCTTGCGGCGTAAATTTTTGAGTATAAGCTGAAATTGGAACCTTAACCGGCCAAGTAGTTATCATAGTTACTTCGATCTTAGCTCCGGATTGATCTTCTAAAACAGCTATTTTATCTTTGACCTTATAATCGCCCTCTGAGGATATCTTTTTAACAGTTAAATCTCCTTTTGCAGAAAAAGGAACAAAAATAAAATGCTTAAAAATTCCTTCTTCCACATAGCCCAGAGGCTGGCCGGCTATAACCTTTTTGCCTTCGACACCCTCTTGGGGCTTAAAGTGCCACTTTTTTTCGCTATCCACGGCTTCAAGCTGTTTGCCTCTTGGCAAAAAAACCCCCACCTCCTTGGCTAAATCATGAAGAGGATTTTGCAGTCCGTCATAAACCTGGCCTAGGAGCCCGGGGCCAAGCTCAACTGAGATCATCTCCCCTGAAAATTCAACTTTGTCCCCTACTTTTATGCCTTTTGTGTCTTCGAAAACCTGCATAGAAGCAGTATTTTGGCTTATGCGAATCACTTCTGATTTAAGGCGTTGCTGGCCGGCTATAACATAACCTACTTCATTCTGTGAGATGCTTTCAGCAAATTCAACTGTAATCATGTTCCCGCTAATTGCGATTATTTTACCGGATTTTTTCATCTTCCACCTCTGTTAATGAATCAAATTTTTTAGTTCCTTCTTCTTTGTCAAAGCTTAATACTTTTTCTAATATTTGTAATTTAATAAAATACGCTATTACCGCTTCGAGATTAAAAACATTCCCTTGGGAGAGATGGTCAACTTTCTGCCACCTATATAAAAATAACTTTTTTTCAACTTCAAGCGGATTCCCTTGCAAAAGTTTTTTATCCAATACCGGCCCGGCCTGATATTCTTGTTTATTTTTTTTGCTTTCCCTGTATGCCGCTAAACTTTCCCTTAAAGCCAGCTCAAATCCTTTATACTCTTTTGTAAAAGAAGTTTTACCCTTTTTTTCCAAATCATCGATTCCGGCTCCTTTAAGTTTAACAAACTCTTCCTCGCTTAACCATTTCTTAGCTTCTTCTAAAAAAAGATTTTTATCTAAATAAACCCTTTCCCCGAACTTAAGCAATGGCAGCTGAGCAATAAGATAGTAGTATTTATCCATTCTTTTTAACTGAAATTAAATCTGAAATAGCCGGGTTTAAAAAAACCGATAAGGCCTCGGTTATCCCTTCATCAGAAAAATCATAATGGGTGTCTTCGCCTTTTATCCCAATTTGAAAACCTTTGGCAAAAGATCCCGAACTTTTTATCTCTATTTCTTTTTTTGCTTCTTCTTTAAACCTAAGCAACAGGAGTTCCTCTATCTTTTCTTTGTCATCGTGGTTTACTAAAACCTCAAGACTCTTACTTTTGCCTTCAGCCCATTTTACCACTATATTTTCTAACATTTTTGCCATCAATTCAGGCGTCAATGTTTTTTTTAGCTCTTTCTTTAAAATAGCGTCAAATATAAAAGTGAGCTTTTCTTTCACCGACAGTATTACGTTGCGCGCGGCCTGCTCAAGAGAGCTTTCTGCGTTTTTTTGAAACTTCTCTGCTTCTTTTTTAGCCTCTTCTTTGGTCTTTTCTGCCTCTTCTTGCGCTTTTTTGATTATTTCTTTTCCTTTTTGCTGAGCCTCTTTTATTATTTGATTCGATTTTTGCTCAGCCTGCTCGACTCCTTCTTTCTGAATCTTTTCGATTAAACTTTCTAATTTAACATCCATTATTGCCTCCCGGTAAACTTATGCCGATATCTGTGTGTATTTTAAAAATCTGTGTATATCTATTTGAAACAAAATTATAAAACTTTCGCTTAAAAATGCAAATTATTTCAAAGGGCGCTCTTGACCAGGTTTTCTGCTGCCAAAAAAGGATTATGGCTTTTAACTATCGGACGGCCTACTACAAAATAATCAGAACCCGCTTTAACTGCATCAGCCAGGCTCGCAATTCTTTTTTGATCATCAGAAGATACACCTTTTCCTGCTTGCTGGGAAGTAATCCTTATCCCGGGAGTTATAGCAAGTAAGCCTGTTTCTTCTTTAATCGTCTTTGCTTCCCAAACACTGCAAACAATCCCTTGAATCCCTGCTTCTTTCCCTTCTTTGGCCAAATTTAAAATTTGCTCTAAAGAAGCTTCTTTTGAAGTTAACTCCGTAACTCCAAAGGCCAAGGGGGCTCTTTTATTATTTTCTTTAGCATAATCCGCAACTTGATCAGTTAGCATTGAAATGCTTTCTCTCCCCGCTTTTAGATGCACAGTAAAAGCCCAGATACCCAGGTCGACAAAAGCTTTAGCGGTTTCAATCATAGTATTTGGAATATCATAAAGTTTAAAATCTAAAAATACATCTGCGCCTTTTTTACAAACCCAATTAATAGCTTCCGGGCCAAATCTAGTATAGGCTACCGGGCCTATTTTAAACTTCTTTACCTTAGGCGTCAGTTGTTCAACTATACTTTTTATTTTTTCTTCTGAATCCAGATCAAGGGCGACAACTAAACCGGGCCATAAATCAACCATTAAAACTCCTCCTTAAATCGCTTATTTTTTTCATTTTATTTTTATCCATATAAGCTTTAACCCCCGATAAGATATCCTTTGCCGCATTAGGATCGGTCAAGTTTATCGTCCCCAAGCTTACCGCGGCCGCGCCGGCCAGCAAAAATTCCAGGGCATCTTTATAATCGGTAATTCCGCCTCCGCCAACTACGGGAATTCTTAAAGAATTAGCTACCTTCCAGACCCGGTATAAACTCATCGGTTTTATTGCTGGCCCGGAATAGCCTCCGGTAACATTGCCTAAATAAGGCTTTTTGGTTTCGATATCGATAGCTAAAGAAAAATATGTATTTACCATTGAAATCGCATCTGCGCCTGCCCTTTCTACGGCCTTGGCAATCTTTACGATATCGGTGACCTCGGGAGTAAGCTTTACGATTAAGGTTTTTTTAGTTAACTTTCTTAAACCTTTTACTAAATCAGAACTTAATTTTTGGCTTTGTGAAATTAATTTTTCTTTACCCAGATTAGGGCAAGATAGATTAAGCTCAAAAGCATCGACCTTATCTTGCTTATCAAGCTTCTCCACTAACTGCTTATATTCTTTTTCTGAAAAACCTCCTAAACTTATAATATGGTTGGTCTTTAACCTTCCCAATGCCGGAAGTTTTTCTTTAATAAATGAATCAACACCCGGATTAGCAAGCCCTATCGAATTAATCACTCCGCAGTCAGTTTCATAAATTCGCGGGGGGATATTGCCCTCTCTTGGCTCTGCTGTAATAGTTTTTGAAACTACCGCGCCAATCGAAGAAAAATCCACTAATCTTTTTAACTCATCACCAAAGCCAAAGGTGCCGGAAGCGCAAATGATTGGATTTTTTAATTTTAACTTACCAATATTAACTGCTAAATTCATCTTTTTATTCTATTCTATAACCATTTAATTTTCAAACAATAAAAGCTACTTGCCTAAAATCATCTTTAAAGAAATAACGAATAAAAACAAGCCAAAAAATCTTCTCAGAGCCAAATCTGGTATTTTATGGACAAATTTTGCCCCCAGATACCCTCCCACAAAAAAACCTATACACATTAAAGCCGCTACCTTTATTTTTACATTACCAGCCTGATAATACCTAATTGCGGCAAGTAGGCCAATCGGGGGGATCATCATCGCTAAAGTTGTGCCCTGGGCTTGATGCTGGCTAAACCCAACCAGATAAACTAAGGCGGGAATCATTACAGCTCCTCCTCCTAAACCCAAAAAACCACTAAACACTCCTGCTCCCAGCCCTAAAGCTATATATAAATACCACACATTCCCCTCCTTAATATTAATATATCTCTTTTAAACTAAACACCGGCCCATCTTGACATACTTTTTTATAACCAGCCTTAGTAAGAATAACACAGGCGCAACATACTCCTAGGCCGCAGCCCATAAATTGTTCAAAAGAAAGCTGTGTATCCAAATCCTTGTACTGTTTCACAATTTTACTTATTTGATAGAACATACCTTTGGGGCCGCAAGCGTATACATGAGTCCTAAGTTCTAAGTCATAAGCCATCAGTTGTTTTTTTAATAAGTCAGTAACAAAACCTTTTTGGCCTTTTGATCCGTCTTCAGTAGCAACTTTTATTCGAAAACCCAAATTCTTAAATTCTTTTTCGCAAACAACTTCTTTTCTATCCTTAGCCCCCAGCAATATTATATTTTCTAACGTTGAACGTTGAACGTTGAACGTTGAACATTCTACCAACTTCTGCGCCAAAAACAACAAAGGAGCGACTCCAATTCCTCCGCCAACTAAAATTGAATTTTCGCCTTTTTTTATTTTAAATCCATTTCCTAGCGGCCCAATAATATCTAACCGGTCATTTTTTCTCTTTTGCGCCAAAGCCTTTGTCCCCCGGCCCCTTACTTTAAAAAGTATATAGATTAAGTTGTTTTCTATTTTGTGAATGCTCAAAGGCCTGCGTAATATAGTTGATTGTAGTTTTAGATGAAGAAAATTGCCCGGTTGGGCAACCCTGGCGATATGGCTTGACTGAAAGCTAAGTAAAAAGATATCATCCTTTACCTTTTTAACTTCTCTTAGCTTTACGTTGAAT
The DNA here is from genome assembly GCA_021735445.1 of Candidatus Omnitrophota bacterium. Lineage (GTDB taxonomy): Bacteria > Omnitrophota > Gorgyraeia > Duberdicusellales > 4484-171 > PXAH01. Next base: position 40,026 of record JAIPHA010000004.1, on the reverse strand, counting down.
TGTTTTACCTTTGCCTGCATTGCCTTATTCTATCAGAAATCACCACTTTCTCAATTCTTTTACCCCCTCAAAAGGGGACGTTTCCCTCGTTTATAACTCATTCTTCTACAAAGACTTACAATAAGCAGTTTTCCAAAGCCCGCCTTCACGCCCTCTTCTTGCTCAAGCGGCTACAAGCCAGGAGGGCGCCTCCTTTGTCGTCTCTGAATTCAGCCTCAAGCAATCCTCGCACTGAATTCCCTATATATATTTTATCTGCCTCTTTTAAGTCTTTTAGATAAATCTTTTTTTCGAAAGCTTTCTTTTCCTTGATTAAATGCTTTCTCAAAACTCCCCCCAGAAGGCCGCAGGAGACAGGCGGGGTAAAAAGCTTTTTCTTTTTTTCCAAAAATATATTTGTAATTGTTCCTTCTGTCACCTCTTTGAATTTGTTTAAAAAGATGGTCTCAAAAAACCCTTCTTTTTGAGCCTTTTTCCTTTCCCGATTATAAAAGTTTCGATTAGTTGTTTTGTGGTAAAAAAAAATATCATTAGAGTCAATTGTCTGGGAATTTATTTTAATCTTAACTGGTTGTCGTGTTTTTTTTAATTTTGTCGCAAAAAAATCGATTTTACCTTTTGAATCAACGAAAATGCTAATTTTAATATCTTTCTTTTTTCCCTTTACCTTCTTCTCCAGCCCTGCTTTTATCTCATCTTGACAAAAAGGAAATGAAAAATAATCCGAGGAATTTTTCAGCCTCGCTAAATGCAGATCAAGAAGCCAAAACCCTTTATTTTTAGACCAAAGCATTGTTTCAATTAGCTTTAGCGAAAAATTGATTTTTGTGAAAAAATTTGACTTAAGCAGGGCTTCTCTGTATTCTGCTTCTTTTTGGGAATCATACAAAATTCCTCCGCCAACACCTAGTTGGCCTTTACTTTCTTTAATATGCGCAGTTCTTATTGCCACATTAAAACAAAATTGCTTTTTGGGATTAATATACCCAATCGCACCAGTATAAATTCCTCTTGGCTCTTTTTCTAATTTTTTAATTATCTTCATAGTCTCTATCTTGGGCGCTCCGGTAACTGACCCGCAGGGAAAAAGAGAAGAAAATATATCTTTTAGTTTCTTATTTTTGCATAACCTTGCTTCAACAGTAGAAGTCATCTGGTAAAGAGTTCTGTATTTTTCTACATTAAAAAGTTCGGGTACTGTTATCTTGGTTGAAATTTTTCCTAAATCATTTCTTAAAAGGTCGGTAATCATAACATTTTCTGCTTTAATTTTCTTGCTTCTGGCAAGCTGCCTTTTTTTATCTTTATCTTTGCTGCTAGTTGCCCCGCGGGCGATAGTTCCTTTCATCGGCCGGGTTATAATTTTTTTCCCGTCGCTTCTAATAAAGAGTTCCGGAGAAAAAGAAAGTAAAGACTCACTTTTATTAAGCCTTACTAAAGCTGTATATGGGGTCGGCTGGCTATTGCGTAAAGAACTATAAAGTTCAACCGGATTCCCTAAAAAATCAAAGTTTATCTTAAAAGTAAAATTAACCTGGTAACTAAAACCATCTTTTAAAAAACACTTAATTTTTTCTACTTTTTTTATATAATCGTTTTTGCTGATATTTGCTTTAAAATTTTTAGCCAAAGAATTTTTATTCTGTTGATGCAACGAATCTTCTAATTCTACCCTGTCGGGGTCCGCCGTAACAAGAAACCAAGCTAAAGGAAAGTCATTTTTTTCTTGCAGGCTCTCTAAAGCGTCTTCCAGATAGTAACCAAACTCATAGCAAAAACACCCTGCCAGCCAAAAACCTTTTTTTAAATAACTCTCTATTTTTTCAAAAAAAGAATCAAGCGAGTCGTTATGATTAAACCTCAAAACATCGACGACTTTGGAAAAAAGTAATGACTCCTTGTTTTCCCGATCCTTTCTGGTTGTATCCAAAAAAACATAAGGGGGTTTCAACTTAGACAATTTTTCCAAAGATAAAGATAACATACAATTTTAGTCCTTCCTGTCCACCTACGAGGTGGACAGAATTGGGCCTTGCCTAGCTTGCTTTTTTTCCTTCCACCTACGAGGTGGAATGGTTCATTTTTGGCAATTAGGGCAAAAACAAGTTCCTCTTCCTGCTATAGTTGTTTTTTTAAGTAGTTTCTTACAGGTGGGGCATGGTTGATTTTTTTTCCCATAGACTTTAAGCCTTTTTTCCATGCCTCCGGCTTGGCCTTCTAAATTCCTGTAAGAATCAACCGAAGATCCTCTGTATTCTATCGCCTCAGCTAATACTGCCTTAAGTTCTTTATAAAGCTTATCCTTTTCTTTGACGGTTAAACTCGGTGCAGTTCGGCGCGGATCTATCTTAGCTAAAAATAAAGCTTCTTGAGCATAAATATTCCCGACCCCGGCGATAAAACTTTGATTCATGATTAAAGCCTTAATGTTTCCCTTCTTTTGCTTTAACATTTGCTTGAATTGTTTAGCGGTTAATTCGAAAATCTCCGGGCCCAGTTTTTTTAAAAAATTTAAGTCTTTGTATGCCTCTCTCAGCCGTAGATGCCCGAGAAGGCGAGAGTCCATGTAATTAAGAAAATTTCCGTCTGAAAGCTTAAACAACACCCTTGCTTTAGTCTCTTCTTTCCCATATCTAAGCCACCCGGTTATCCTTAGGTGAATAATTAAAAACTTATCTTTTTTTAATTCAATAATAAGGAGCTTGCCTCTTCTTGTTATCTTTTTAATCTTTTCGTTAATAATTTGATTTTTGAATTCAGAAGGTGCCGGCTCTTTGATGACTTTAGGGTTATTAACTTTTAAGCCAATAATTTTTTTATCTAAAAGTTTTTTCTCTAGTTCTCTTTTTATTGTCTCAACTTCTGGTAACTCAGGCATAACTTTTATCCTTTGTTTTATTCTTTTTGGATACAACTTCTGGTAACTCAGGCATACCTTAGGGTTAAGTGATAAGTGAAAATGTTCACTTGGCTCATACTCCCTAGTCCTTATCGCTTATAATTTTCACATACACTTTTCTTTCCCGGGGGCCGTCAAATTCACAAAAATATATTCCTTGCCAAGTCCCTAAAACAATCTCATTGTTTTCGATGATTAACTCCAGGGTAGGCCCTAAAAGAGAGCTTTTTATATGAGAATCAGAATTACCTTCTCTGTGCCTGTAAGCTCTCCCGGCGGGAACAAGCTGGTTTAGGTGATTTATGATATCTTCGCAAACTGCCGGATCAGCATTTTCATTTATGGTTAAAGCAGCGGTAGTATGAGCGCAAGATAAAAAACAAATTCCCTGTTTTAGCTGTGTTTTTCTTACCATCTCTTTTAGCTGTGAGCTAATATCGATAAATTCATTTCTTTTTTTAGTAGAGATATTAATTATTTCCATATTTACTCCCCTTTTTAGAAAAAAATCAAATAACTTAATAAAATGATAGTTACTAAGAAAACCACCAAATAAACCCACTTTGGTTTTTTATTGAAATCTACCTGACTACCACAATAGTAACAACTGATCGCATCTTGAGGGATAGGTTTTTTGCAATGAGGACATTTAACTAACTGATTAAAGTCTAGATCTTCTTTTTGTTCAGTTTCCTGATTATAGCTAAAAAAATCTTCTCTCATCTTTGCCGGCTAATCTGTTTTAAGCTCAGGTTAGGTGTTTATGGATTCCATTATACTCTATAGTTTTTTCTACTTGAAAAAAAACAAGTTGAAATATCCGGGCATTTTCTTTTATCTTTACTCCGGATGGATTTAAAACAGATAAAATAAATTCCCCCTTCCCTGAAAATCCAGCATCCCAAACCCCATGAGAGCTAAAACACCCCATACGTAAAATAGAAGTACGGCTAAAAGCTAAAGCAGTTAAGTTATTCGGTAAATTTACCACCTCATTGGTCTTTATCTTATAAGAGCCCGCAGAAAGATTCCACCAACCATATTTATCCTCTGGATTTTTTTTATCGGGAATAATTTCTTCTGTTTTGGGGATTGTTCTTTCTTTGTTGGAAAAATCTAAAGATCCGGCTTCTAAAAATTTTGATACTTTAGCTGCGGTTAGATCAACCCCGTTTGGAGTAAGCTGTTTTTCTAAACTTATATAATTTTCAATTAGCTTTTTTTCTTTTATTAAATTCTCAATTTCCTTCTTGCTTAACATAACGTTTTATCTCCCCTATTGCGTCTTTAGCTGTTTTTGTTTTTATTATCCCTTTTATATCCCAAGTATCTATCCCTACCACAATCTTGCCTTCAGATAAAGCAAAGCCAATTTCAGAAAGAGTTCCGTATTTTCCATCAATGGCAATTAAATAATCTGCCGCCCGCACCACTAAAGTATTTCGAATAAAACCAAGGCCTGTAGGTATTTTAACATCTAAATAAGAGTTGGCTTCATGCCCGTCATAAGAAGGCAGAATGCCTACAGTAAGCCCCTTTTTCTTTTTTGCTCCAGAACAAGCCGCCTCCATAACTCCCGGACCACCACCACAGATTAATGTCCATCCTTCTTTAGCAATAAGTTCTCCAACAGCTTTTGCTGTTTTATAATATTTTTCTGAACATTTTGAACCACCAATTACTGCTATATTCATGGTTATGATTAGTATATGAGTTGATGAGTATATGGGAAAAAATATTCGCTTTCATAAACACTTTTACTCATACACCCATTTACACATATACACATTAACTTAATAATGTCCCCGGCAGGATTCGAACCTGCATTTCTGGCTCCGGAGGCCAACGCTCTATCCATTGAGCTACGGGGACTTTTTTAAAACAAAGTTAATTGATTTTCCTGGCCGTCTTCTCCTCGATTTTCTTTTTCCTGAAAAACTTTGACCCGGCCATACTCGCCATCATAGCCTGGAATAAGTTCAACCTGTTTTTCCTTTACCCTTCTTATACCACTTGAAAGCTTCTCCGGCAACTTTAAGTCTAGCTCTTCTCCAGAAAGCCGATCAAGCAACTCAAGTTCCGGCCCGATATTTGTAACTAAATCCAGATAAATTCTAGCTACAGTTTTTGTGTTCTTGCCTACCCCTTCAGCTTCGGCAATGATTTCATCTAAAGGAACCAGGCTTTTATATCCTATTGCGCCCTCGGGAATAAAACCTTCTTCTCTATCGGCTAACTGATTCACCCGGTTCAACACTCCTTTGGTTAAGGGCTTTTTGCAAACCGGACAAATGCCATTATATTCTTTTGTTTGCTTAGGATGAAAGCTTTTTTTACAATTCCGGTGGCCATCATAATGGTATTTTCCTTCCTGAGGAAAAAACTCTATGGTATAGAGAAACTTACTTTTATCTTTTTTCTCCAAAGTTTCCTTTATCTGCCAATAATTTAGTTCACAATTAAATACGTTAGCCTCCCTGCCAATCCGGCTAGGAGAATGGGAATCTGAATTGGATACCAGAGAAAATTTGTCTAAAGCCGAAATCATCCAGTTCATGGCCGGGTCCGAAGACAGGCCCGTTTCAAGAGCGGTAATCTTTTCTCTATATTTTCCGAAAGCTTCTTCTAATGAATCAAAACCCGAACGCGAACCAAACACCGAAAACCAGGGAGTCCAGATATGAGCCGGAATAAGCATTATCTGGTCAGAAATTCTAAATAATTCTTCTGCGAGGCGAAAACAGCTAAGGCCTAAAATTGGCCTCCCGTCTGAAGAAATATTCCCATAGAAAGAAAGCATTCTGTTTATCTCGCCTACAACTTCAAAGGAAGGCGCCATCAGCAAATTGTGAACCCGGTAGGTTTTGCCGCCTTGTGAATATATACTGGATATTTCGCCGGAGAGGATAAAATTTACCCCCCGGTATTGATAAAGCCCTGTTTTTTCTTTTGGCCTTAGGCAGCTTTTTAATTCCTGGAGCCATAGATGATGAGTGAAATCTCCTGTGCCTAAAAGATTGACTCCTTTCCTTTTGGCCCATTCAGCAAGATGATCAAGATCCATATCTTTAGACGTAGCCCGTGAATATTTCGAATGAATATGAAAATCTGCAATAAATTGCATCTGCCTAAATAAACCTTCCTTTATAAAAAACCATCTCGATTTTTCCTTTGAGCTTTTTCCCTAAAAAACAAGAGTTTTTTGACTTGGAAAAAAAATTGTTTTCCTCTACCACCCACTCTTTTACAGGGTCAAAGACTATAAGCGCAGCTTCTCTGCCTTCTCTGATTTCCGGCTTAGCTATCCCTAAAACTTCGGCCGGCTTAACTGTAAACTTATTAACCAAATCCGGCCAATCCAAAAATTTTCCCTGTATTAACTCTGTAGCCGCAACAGCCAACGCGGTTTCTAATCCGATTGTCCCGAATTCAGCTCTTTGGAACTCAATATCTTTTTCGTTTTCGGTATGAGGAGCATGATCGGAGGCAATCAAGTCAATAACACCTTCTTTTAAAGCCTGTTTAATAGCGAAAGAATCTGCCTGGGTCCGCAAGGGCGGATTAATTTTTTTATTAGTATCAAACCCCCAAAGGTCTTCTTCGGATAAAGAAAAGTAGTGCGGCGCGGTTTCTGCGCTAACGCCGACACCTCTTTTTTTAGCTTGAGAAATAATCTCCACTGATTCTTTGCAGCTTACATGAGCAATATGTATTCTTGCTTCTGCTTCTTCCGCCAATCTTATATCTCTGGCCACTCTCTCAAACTCTGCTGATTTCGGTATCCCCCGCAACCCTAAACAGGTAGAACTAAATCCTAAATTAAGCACCCCTTTTTTCGCTAATGACCTGTCCTCGCTATGACAAATTACAAGAATGTCATTTTTTTTAGCTTGCTCAAAAGCCTTAAGCATTAATTGGCTGTCATCTACCGAACTACCGTCATCGGTTATTGCCTTTACTCCTTCTTTGGCCAAATTTTCTATATCGACAAGTTCATTTCCTTTTCTGCCTTTGGTTATTGCTGCTGAAATCAATACATCTGAATGGGCTTTTTCTTTAATTATTTCTTTAAGCAACTTTACGGCTTCCCGGGAATCTATAGCCGGTTCTGTGTTAGGCATAGCCAAAACAGTCGTCACGCCTCCGGCTAAAGCCGCTTTCGTGCCGGTTGCTACAGTTTCTTTATCTTCTCTGCCCGGTTCACGCAAATGAACATGCATATCTACAAGAGTTGGCATTACTATTTTTCCTGCTGCGTTAATTTCTCTTTCGATTCCTGCACAGTTTATCCGCGGAGCTATCTTTACTATTTTCCCCTTATCAATTAAAATATCGGCTATTCTTTCTTCCCTTTTCTTAGGGTTGATAATTTTGCCTTCTTTAATTAATATCTTCATAAATATCCTCCGAAACTATATATCAGCATCTTTATTTTTTGCCCCTGCCACAAGATATAAAGCCGCCATCCGAACCGCAATTCCGTTGGTTACTTGTTCTAAAATGACCGAGTTAGGCCCATCTGCCACCTGAGAAGATATCTCGACTCCTCTATTAATCGGGCCCGGATGCATAACTAATATATCTTTATTGGTTTTTTCTATTCTTTTTTGAGTAATCCCGTATTTTTTAAAATATTCTAATTTTTGGGGAAAAGCTGAAAGTTGGTCTCTTTCAAACTGCATCCTCAAGACGTTTACCGCGTCAGATTGGGATAAAGCCTCGTCTATATCCGCAACTATCGAAACGCCCATTTTTTCAACCTCCGGCGGAATAAGTATCTCCGGAGCACAAACTATTACTTTTGCTCCTAACTTAGTCAACCCCCAAATATTTGAACGCGCTACTCTTGAATGAGCAATATCACCCACAATAGTTACAGTTAATCCTTTAATTTTTCCTTTTTTTTCTTCTAAAGTAAAAATATCCAGTAAGGCTTGAGTAGGATGCTCATGCCATCCGTCTCCGGCATTAACTACGCTTATATTGAGATGGCGGGAAAGCATAGCCGCTGCTCCGGCTGCATTATGCCTGACCACAATTATATCTGCTTTTAAAGCTTCAATATTTCTGCCGGTATCATTAAGAGTTTCGCTTTTACGCACACTTGAATATTCGGTTGCTATATTTATTACATCCGCCGAAAGCCTTTTAGCCGCTACTTCAAAAGAAACTCTGGTTCTTGTCGAAGGCTCATAAAACAGATTGACTATAGTTTTACCGCGTAAAGCCGGAACTTTTTTAATCTGGCGAGTAGTGACTTCTTTAAAAGAAGCGGCTGTTTGGAGTAAATTTTCTATCTCTTCTTTGCTTAACTCCCTTAGGCCCAATAAATCTTTCTTATGCCATTTTCTAAATTCTCTATTTTTTTGCTTTAATTTTTTCATAAATTATTTAAGAGGATTTATCTTCCCCCGCAACACTGCCTTGTCTTGCGAATCTACTTCCTTTAACTTCACCTCAACAATCTGGTCTCTAGCCGTGGGAATATTTTTGCCGACAAAATCAGCCCTAAAGGGAAGCTCCCTGTGGCCCCGGTCAATTAAAGTTAAAAGCCGAATCTTCTCCGGACGGCCAAAATCCATAATTTGGTCTAAAGCAGCTCTTATGGTCCTGCCGGTAAACAAAACATCATCAATTAAAATAATTACTTTTTGATAAATATCAAAATCGATTACAGTCTTTTTAACTATCGGCTTTGGCCCGATAACGGTTAGATCATCCCTGTAAAGGGTAATATCTAATTCTCCCAAAGGCAGGTCAACCCGGCTTATATCTCTAATTATCGTTTTTATCCTTTTAGCTAAAGGAACCCCTCGGGTCTGTATCCCCACTAAAGCTAGTTTAGTTGGATTGGGGGTTTTTTCTAAAATCTGGTGAGAAAGCCTTTTTAGGCTTTTTTCGATATCTTGGGAAGTTAAAATTATCTTTTCTTGATTAGCGTTTTCCATAATAATCCTTCCTGGCCTCGCTGAACCAGTTTAAAGGTTATTTAATACTATTATCTCTCTCCTTGCCTGTCAAGGATAAAAACGTCCTCTTAGGGAATGATTATTTTCCTAAAACGAGAGTAAACTCTCCCCTTGGTTTCTTTTTCCTGAAATGCTCAACTGCTTCGTTTAGGTTCGCTTCAAAAACCTCTTCGAACTTTTTAGTTAATTCACGGCAAACTGTTATTTTTTTGTCTCCTAAAGTTTTTTCCAGTTCTTCCAGAGTACGAAGAATGCGATAGGGCGACTCAAGAAAAACACTGCTTCCCGGACAGTTTGGCATTTGAGAAATAAGTTTGAGCCGGGCTCCTTTTTTTCTGGGCAAATAACCGAAAAAAGTAAACTTATCTGAACTTATCCCGCTTAGCGAAAGCGCTGTAATCAAACTGGAAGCTCCCGGCAAGGAGGTAACTTCAATCTTTTCTTCTCTGCAGCGGCGGATAAGTTTAAAGCCGGGATCAGAGATAGTAGGAGTACCGGCGCTTGAAACCAGAGCTATTTCTTTGCCTTTTCTTAATTCATTTAAAACTGGAATGGTTTTTTTATCTTCGTTGTGGTCATAAAAACTTACCAATTTGTTTTTTATATTAAAATGTTTTAACAAAGCTCCCGTTTTGCGCGTATCTTCGGCTAATATAAAATCAACCTTTCCTAAAACGCCTAAAGCCCGCAAGGTTATATCTTCTCGATTCCCAATAGGAGTGGCAACTATATACAACATATTATTAAAAGATGTTAGATAATAGAAGGTAGGGGTTGGGTTAAATATTTATTTTGATCGTTTCTATCTTCTATTTTCTATTTTCTATCCTTTTATTCGACTGTTACCGATTTTGCCAAGTTACGCGGTTGATCTATCTCTGCTCCTAAATTTTTTGCGACTGAGTAAGCAAAAAGCTGGAGAGCCACCGCTACAAGCAAAGGAGAGAATTCTTGAAATTTTAACTTGGGAATATAGACCGCTTGATCGGCAAAAGATAGGATTGCTTTATCAGCCGGATTGATTATCGCCAAAATTTTGCCCTTGCGGGCTTTTATCTCCTGAAGATTGGACGTCATCTTTTCATGCAGAGAATCCATCGGAGCGATACAAACCACTGCCCGGTACTCATCAATTAACGCAATCGGGCCATGCTTCATCTCTCCGGCCGGATACCCTTCTGCGGGTATATAAGAAATTTCCTTTAGCTTAAGGGCTCCTTCTAAGGCCGAAGGAAAATTTATACCTCTTCCTAAAAAAAGAAAACAGCCCATTTTTGAAAATTTTTTAGCAATAGCCGAAATTTTTCTGGTTTGTTTTAAGATTTTTCTTTGATGGAAAGGAACCCGGGATAACTCTTCTAACATTTTATTTTTTTCCCGCCCGGATACAGTTCCTTTGATGGTGGCTAAATATAAAGAGAACAGATAAAGGCAGAACAATTGAGCAGTGTAAGCCTTGGTTGAAGCAACGCCAATTTCCGGGCCGGCGGGGGTATAGATAAAACTATCACTTTCTCTGACTAAGCTTGACCCTAAAACATTGCAAATTGACAACACTTTTGCCTTTTGCTTTTTTGCCTTCTTCAAGGCAGCCAAAGTATCCGCCGTTTCTCCTGATTGAGAAATAGCAATAAATAAATCTCCTTTATCGACATTAAAATCCCGGTAACGAAACTCAGAAGAAGTATCGACCTCAATTTTAATTTTGGTATGCCGCTCCAAAAAATATTTAGCCACACAAGCCGCATGAAAAGCTGTGCCGCAAGCAGTAATAAAAATATTTTTTATTCCTTTTAGATAACTCTTGCTTAATTTAAGCTGATTAAAATTAATTTGATTTTTCTTGGTGTAAATATTCAGAGCATCCTGCAGCACTTTCGGTTGTTGATAAATCTCTTTCAACATAAAATGCTTAAACCCTTTCTTTTTAGCTTCTTCGTTTTTTATCTTTATTTTTTCTTTATTAACTTTTACCTTTTTTTGCTGAAAATCATAAATATTTATCTTGTTTGAATCCAAAACAACTACTTGTTTTTCTTTTAAGTAAACCGCTTCCTTAGCTAAAGGCACTATAGCCGGTAAATCGGAAGCAAGAAAATAACCTTGGGGTGAAACTCCAACAAGAAGCGGGCTTTTATTGCGGACGCCCACCACTTTATCCGGCTCGGATTCGGAAAAAACCGCCAAAGCAAAAGAACCTTTCAACTCTTTTACTGCGGAAAAAACCGCTTTTTCTATCGATCCCCTGTAATGGCTGGCAATCAGATTTACCGCTACTTCCGAATCTGTGTCGCTTTTAAATTTATAGCCTTTTCCTTTTAATTTATTTTTTAAATCAAGATAGTTTTCGATAATTCCATTATGCACCATATAAATATTTTTTTTAAAGCTTTTGTGAGGATGGGCATTTGCCTTGGTCGGTTGGCCGTGAGTGGCCCAGCGAGTGTGAAGTAGGGCCAAAGAATATTGGTTGCCTAAATTAGCCTTAAGGTTAGTTTTTAACTGAGTGATTTTCCCTGAGTTTTTTTTGCACAAAAAATTGCCTGCATTATAAGCTGCGACTCCGCAAGAATCATATCCCCGATATTCTAATCTTTGTAGCCCGTCAAGAAGGCAGGACAGTTTAACCTTTTTCCCTTTATATCCAAAAATACCACACATTATTGATTGCTATTTTTGCCTTTCCTTTTCTCTGCAAAAATTTTTTTTACATCTTTATTAGTAAAATAAAGGATAACTATCGAAAACAACAAAAATTGAGGAAATAAAAAAACGATTGAGCTTGGGTGGATTGCGGCTGCTAAAAGAAAAGCAATAACTATCACTGCTGAAAAGTAGACTAAGGCTTTTCTGGCTTTTTCTTTGTGGTAGAGAATTCCAACGCCCGCAAATAAGAGAAATCCGGAAAAAATCAAAGAAATAGTATTGATAGTTTTAACCTGGCTTTGACTAATCTGAGAGCTGATTTCTCCCTGGCCGATTTTTTCCAAAGAATCCCGATAGCGGTAATAATCTAAATTAATGTGATTAATCAAAGAAACTACTCCCAAAATAATAATCAATACCCCTAAAACTACAATACCTTTGGGGAGTTTCTTTGTTTTTTCATTCTGCATGGAAAGGTTGCATCCGATAGTATTGTTGGTAAAAATAAAAACTAACGTCCCCAGCCGGATTTGAACCGGCGCCGCAGGCTCGAAAGGCCCGTGTCCTAGACCAGGCTAGACGATGGGGACATTTTTAAAACTAGTTAATTTTAAGTTTTTAAAAAAATTTGTCAACAAAATTATCCGTCCGAAACAACATGGGCTATGGCGGCAAGTTTATCCCCTTTACCCAGGTTTATAACCTTAACCCCTTGGGTGGAACGCCCGGAAGTACGGATATCTTTTACTTTAGTTCTAATCAAAATTCCTTTTTCGGTAATATACATTACTTCATCCTGGCTCTCAACCAAAAGAATCCCCTTTACCTCGCCCACTTTAGAAGCAAGTTTTATATTAATTATTCCCTTGCCTCCCCGGGATTGGCTTCGATATTCCTTAGTTTGAGTTCTTTTGGCAAATCCTTTTTCGGTTGCAGTAAGGAGAAATAAATCTTCTTTTTTTAAACTTGGTTCAATGACTTCCATCCCCAAGACGATATCTGTTTTTGCAAGCTTAATCCCGCGAACGCCTTGTGATTGCCTGCCGGTAGCCCTGGCTTGTTTAACTCCAAAACGAATTGAATGCCCTTTTTTAGTCGCAAGCACTATATCTTCCTGTTCGGTTGAAAGTTGTACTCCAATAAGCCTGTCTTCTTTTTTTAAAGTTATGGCAATAATACCGCTTTTGCGCGCGTTGGCAAACAGCTTTAAAGAACATCTTTTTACCATACCCTGCTGGGTAGCCATAATAATAAAGGAATTTGATTCAAACTCCTTTACTGCCAAAACAGCAGTAGTTTGGACATTATTGTCTAATCTTAAAACGTTAACGATTGCTCTTCCTTTAGAAGTCCTGGAACCTTGGGGCACCTCATAAGTCTTAAGGGGATAAGCCTTCCCCTCATCGGTAAAAATTAAAAGAGTGTCTTTGCTTGAAGCTACAAAAAGATGCTGGACAAAATCAGTATCCCCTGTCGCCATAGCAGTAACCCCCCTACCGCCTCTTTTTTGGTGGCGATAGGTAGTAAGGGGCATTCTTTTTATATAACCCAGCCGGCTGATGGCAATTACCATTTCTTCTTCGACTATTAAGTCTTCTACTTCTATTTCCTCTTTTTCCGCGACGATATCTGTGCGGCGTGGATCGGAAAATTTTTCTTTTATTTCTTTTAGTTCTTCCTTAATCAGGCTTTCCTGTTTTTTTTCTGAAACAAGAATACTTTTTAATTGTTCGATTTTTTTTAGCAGCTCTTCATATTCTTGTTCTATTTTTTTCCTTTCTAACGCGCACAATCTTTGCAGCTGCATCTGTAAAATAGCTTGCGCCTGCAAATGGGTTAATTTAAATTCTTTTATTAGAGTCTTTTCGGCCGCAGCCGGGTCTTTAGCTTTTTTAATTATTTGGATTATCCTATCTAAATTTTCTAAAGCTATCTTCAGCCCCTCTAAAATATGGGCTCTTCTTTCTGCTTTTTTCAGAAGAAATTTGGTGCGCCGGACAATAACCTCTTTTCTAAAACTTATATGGTGAGCCAGCATCTCTTTTAAGCCAAGCAGCTGGGGAGTCCGGTTAACCAAAGCCAAAAATATTGCCCCGAAAGTCGTTTCCATGCTGGTATGCTTATAGAGTTGATTTAAAATTATCTCGGCTTGCGCTGCTCTTTTTAATTCAATTACAACCCTTATCCCGTCTCGATCCGATTCATCTCGTAAATCCGACACTCCTTCTATTTTTCCTTTATTTATAATATTGGCTATTTGTTCTAAAAGAGTGGTTTTATTCAATTGATAGGGTATTTCGGTAATCACGATATACTCTCTGTTTTTTTCCTTTTCAACAGCAGCCCGGGCTCTTACAGTAAGTTTTCCCCGCCCGCTTTTATAAATATTTAGAATATCTGTTTTGCCGCAAATAATCCCCCCGGTAGGAAAATCAGGGCCCTTTATGTATTTATGGAGTTTTTTAACTGAAGCCTGTGGGTTGTCTATTAGGTACATAAGCGCATCACAAACCTCGCCTAAATTGTGAGGGGGGATGTTAGTCGACATCCCTACAGCAATACCGCTGGCTCCGTTGCAAATAAGATTAGGTAAAACTGAAGGGAGCACTTCCGGTTCTTTGAGAGAATTATCGAAATTAGGGAAAAATTTCACCGTGTCTTTTTCTATATCTTGTAATATATAGTCTGAGGGCCTGGACATACGGCATTCGGAGTAGCGCATAGCTGCGGCCGGATCCCCGTCAATCGAGCCAAAATTGCCTTGGCCGTCAATTAAAGGATAACGCAGAGAAAAATCCTGAGCCATTCTCACCAGCGCGTCATAAACTGCTGAATCGCCATGAGGATGATACTTTCCTAACACCTCTCCCACTACCCGAGCGCTTTTTTTATAAGATTGATTGTAACGTAGATGCAGACCCTCCATAGCATAAAGAATCCGCCTTTGCACCGGCTTAAGCCCATCTCTTATATCCGGTAAAGCCCTCCCCACGATAACGCTCATCGCATAAGAGAGGTATGACTCCTTCATTTCCTCTTCTAAAAACCGGGTTATAATTTTTTCTTTATAGTTTTTTTGCATAATACAATCTATCTTCTATTTTTACACATCTATATTTCGTACTTGATGCGCATTAGCCTGGATGAATTCTTTCCTCGGCTGGGCTTGTGAACCCATAAGGATAGTAAAAATCCTATCAGCTTCAACAGCATCTTCAAAAGCTACTTTCACTAAGGTCCTCTTCTCCGGGTTCATAGTACTTTCCCAAAGCTGTTCCGGATTCATCTCTCCTAAGCCTTTATAGCGCTGTAAGTGCATGCCTTTGGTAGCGATTTCTCTCACTAATTTTAAAATTTGCTTAAGCCCCTGGCAATTGTAATCATTGCCTGTATCTTTATCCCTTAAAATAAATTTATCTTTTTTGCCGGGGAAATAATCTTTTAAAGATAAATCTTTTTTTAGTAATTGCTGGCCTATTTTTTGGATTTGATGAGATTCAAAAATTTCGATATAATCCAGGTCTTCCACATCTCCAAAAGTTGAAAGCTTTTTTTGATCTAAAACAAATTCCGATTGGTTGCCCAAATTAACTTTGTAAGCCGGGTATTTGTCTTTTTTCTGGTCTATTGCTTGAAGGTACTCGGCAAAAGGCACTCCTTTTCTTTCTAGAGAAACTTCAAGTTGTTCGATTATAATTAGATTTTGGACTATCTCTGCAAGGTTTTTCGCGCTTACTTTCTTTTTGTCTCTATTTTTTAGCTCAAGTTCTGTTGATTCGGTTCCTAGAGAAAGAATCATTTGGTTCATCTCTCTTTCGGTATGAATATATTCTTGATGGCTTTTTTTCTTGATCCGGTAAAGGGGCGGTTGTGCGATATAAATCCTTCCTTCTTCAATAAGAGGAAGCATGTGGCGGTAAAAAAGAGTAAGAATCAAAGTCCGGATATGCGAACCATCCACATCAGCATCGGCCATTATAATTACTTTATGATAGCGTAGTTTCTCCAGGTTAAACTCGTCGCCAATCCCGCTGCCTAATGCTGCAATAATAGTTTTTACCTCTTGGCTTGAGAGCACCTTGTCAAGCCTTGCCTTCCCTACATTTAAAATTTTCCCTTTTATTGGTAAAATCGCCTGAAAATTCCTATCCCTGGCTTGTTTAGCCGAACCGCCGGCAGACTCCCCCTCCACAATATATATTTCGGAAAAAGTAGGGTCTTTTTCCGCGCAATCGGCTAATTTACCGGGAAGGTTGGCGCTATCTAAAGCGCCTTTTCTCCTGGTGATTTCTCTTGCTTTTTTGGCGGCAGCCCTGGCTTGAGCGGCAAGCATTGCTTTCTTAAGTATCTTTTTTACCACTGCCGGGTTTTGTTCAAAAAAAGAAGATAAGGCTTCAAAAGCTATTGAATTAACCAGCCCTTCAACCTCAGAATTGCCTAGTTTTGTTTTGGTTTGGCCTTCAAATTGCGGGTTTGGCACTTTAACGCTGATTACAGCGCAAATACCTTCTCTGGCGTCATCTCCGGAAATATTATTTATGTTTTTTGGTGTTTTCCCTTTTTTTGCTGATAGATTTATAGCTCTTGTTAAAGCGGTTTTAAAGCCGGTTAAGTGAGTCCCCCCTTCTAAAGTGTTAATATTGTTGGCGAAGGAAAATATATTTTGTTTATAGCCTTCGTTATATTGAAGCGCTCCTTCAACTTCGATTTGTTCTTTCTTGCTGTTAAAATAAATTACTTTTTTGTGAATCGAACTTTTGTTCCGGTTTAGGTAATCGACAAACGAAACAATTCCTCCGCTGAATTTAAACACCACCTCTTTATCTTTTACTTCATCTTTTAAGATTATCTCTACGTTTTTATTTAAAAAAGCCAGCTCTCGCAGCCTTTTGGAGAGAGTGTCGAAAGAAAACTCGCTTTCTGAAAATATCTCAGGGTCTGGCTTAAAGGTAATTTTTGTGCCGGTTTTTTTAGTTTTGCCGATTTTTTTAATTTTTGTTTTTGGATGGCCTCTTTCAAAGGCTTGGTGAAAAATTTTGCCCTCTCTTTTGATTTCTGCTTCCAGCCACTCGCTTAACGCATTAACACAACTAACCCCTACTCCGTGAAGCCCTCCGCTGACTTTATAAGCCCGGTGATCAAACTTGCCTCCGGCATGGAGAGTTGTTAACACAACTTCAAGGGCCGGTTTTTTTAGTTTTTTATGGATATCGGTTGGTATCCCCCTGCCGTTATCTTCTATCGACACACTCCCTTCCGAAAGAAGAACAACTTTAATCCGGTCACAATACCCGGCTGTTGCTTCGTCAATAGAGTTGTCTACCGCTTCATAAACAAGATGATGAAAGCCCCGGCTGCTTGTGTCCCCGATATACATGGCCGGCCTTTTCCTAACCGCCTCTATCCCCCCTAAAACCTGAATAGTTGTTGCGTTATACTTTTCTTTTTTTTGGCTCATTTACTCTACCTTTGTTTTTATTTTTTTTATCTCTGGAAGTTTTTCTTTTATTTTATTTTTTATTTTTCCCTCTTGAAGCTTAAACTCGTAAACAGCGCTTGACGAATTTAGAAAAAATACCACCTCTTTGCTGTTTGTTGACTCTATCTTAACCTTTTCTAACACCTGTTCTCTTAGCTCTTCTTTAAGGATATTTTTTATTTCTTTATATTGCTTGTTTTTCTCTTGTCCTTTTTTTACATACCTCTCAACTATTGTTTTTATATGTTCTGTCATTTTTTATGTTTTCATTGGTAGAAGCAAATAAGTGTGGTTTTCTCTTTTAATGACTGCCGGTTTTTCCGAGCCGAAAAAATCAATTGTGATTTCCTGGTCGTTTATTTGCTTTAAAACGTCGATAAAATAGTTCGGGTTAAATTCTACATCCAGCCCCGGCCCCTGGTATTTTGTGTTTATCTCTTCTTTTGCTTCCCCTAGTTGAGGCGTTGTTTTATAAACAACCATTTTATTTTTCTTTAGGTTTAGCTTTACCCCTTGGTATTCTGTTGTGGTCAGTAAACCAACCCTCCTTAAAGAAGCCATAAAATTATTTTTGTTTACTTTTAATTGGTTCCCTCTCTGTTTGGGTATATATTGTGAGTAGTTGGGGAATTCACCTTCGATTAACCGGGCAATAATTTTTGTTTCTTTAAAATCAAACTCGATATTCTTTTTTGAAAACGATAAATAAAACGGATTTTGTTTTTCTTTGGTTATCCTTGCTATCTCCCCCACTGCCTTATTAGGCAGAATGAAATCTATCTTTTCCTCCACTTCGGCTTGGTTGTCGGGAAACTCCCTGGTGACGCAAGAAAGCCTTTTCCCATCGGTGGCAACTAGTTTTATTTTGCTGCCTTCGATCTCAAACAACACTCCGCTTAAAACATAATTAACATCTTCGTACCCGGCGCAAAAAGAGGTTAATCTGATCATTTCCTCGATAACTTCCGGGAGCATTTTTACAGTTACTGCTTCTTTCTTTTCTTGAATCCTGGGAAACTCTTCTTCTTTCAGTGTGTTTATTTTAAACTCAACATTTTCACATCTTATTAAAAGAATATTCTTAGCTTTTTCTAAACTTATTTTAGCATCGGGAAGCTCTCTGGCAATAGAAATAAACCTGCGCATCGGCACCAGCACTTTACCGGCGGATTTTATATCTCCTTTGGTTTGTGTGGTTATGGTTAAATCCAGGTCAGTAGTTATAAACTTTACTTGGTCTTTTTCTGCGGTAATCAAGACACTGCCTAAGGCAAGAAAATCTTGTTTGGTTGTGGTTGGGCCAATCACACTTTTCAAGCTTTCTACTAAATCTCTTCTATCAATGATTAAATTCATAGTATTAGTATAAGTAGGGCTTGTTAAAACTGTTAACTTTTGTTTTTAAACAATGCATAATTAAAAAAAGAAGATTAAAACAAAGAAAAAAAGTTATCATAAGTTTTTAATTTCCTGTGTAAGGCTGTTAACGGTTGTTTTTAACTTATCATCTTTGGATAAAACATTCTTAATTTTTTTGCAAGCGTATAAAATATTAGTATGGTGCTTTCCCCCGAAAAAACTACCTATTTCCGGAAGCGAATTCTCGGTTAATTCCCGGGTTAAATACATTGCTACCTGACGCGGCAAAACTAAAGTTTTGCTTCTCTTGTTTTTTTTTAAGTCTTCTTTCTCAACCCCAAAGAAATTACTAACCTTAGTTAAAATAACCTCCGGGGTGACCCTCGCGCCGATTTCTTTAACCATATCTTTCAAAATCCCTTTAGCTAAATCAACAGTTATTGTTTTATTTTCTATTAATGAATAAGCTATGATTCTCACTAAAGCCCCTTCCAACTCACGAATGTTAGATGAAATATTTTCTGCAATGAAACGAATAACCTCCGGTTCTACTTTTACCGCTTCGTTTTCCAGCTTTTTTTCTAGAATTGCCACCCGGGTTTCGTAATCCGGAGGCTGGATATCAACCACTAAACCCCAATTAAATCGGGAGACTAACCGTTCTTCTAAATCAGGAATTTCCTTTGGAGGGCGGTCTGAGGAGACAACAATTTGTTTATGATGGTCATATAAAACATTAAAGGTATGAAAAAACTCTTCTTGAGAAGCTTCTTTACCCGACAAAAACTGGATATCATCAATCAACAAAATATCTATCTCCCTGTATTTTTTCCTGAATTTATCGGTGTTTCTTTGCCGGATAGAAAGGATTAAGTCATTAGCGAAGCTTTCGGAAGAAATATATTTCACTCTCGTTTGAGAGTTTTGAGCGAGCAGATGGTTAGAAATAGCCTGCATTAGGTGGGTTTTTCCCAACCCAACCCCTCCATAAATAAAAATAGGGTTGTATGATTTACCCGGGGCTTTAGATACAGCTAAAGATGCGGCATGAGCCATCCGGTTTGAGGACCCCACCACAAAATTATCAAAGGTAAAACGAGGGTTAAGGCGCAAAGATGTTTGGCTTTTTTCTCCAAAACTTTTATTAAAAGAGCGAAAAATCTTTGTGGTTTTACTCTTAAGAATTCCAGGGTTAACTCTGAATTCTATTGTTATTTTTTTTCCCGACGCTTCTTGGGAAACTTCTTCCAGAGAAGAAAGATAGTTGCTTTCTACCCAACTTTTAAAAAAGCTATCAGGAGCTTCTAGGATCAAACGGTCTCGCGAAACTTCTTTTAATTGTAAGGGCGATATCCAAGTATCAAAAGAGGTTTCTCCCAACCGCTCTTTAAGCTTCTTTTTACAACTTTCCCAAATATCTTTTTTCATGTTTGTTTTCACAAAGTTAACAAGTTATTCACATTTTGCGGAAGGTTAATTGTGTTTAAGAGTAACAAATTATACCTCAATAAAATATCTTTGCAACTTTTTTTACTTACCCCGAATTGACTCATATTAAATGTTACTCAAATTAATTCTCAATTGTTTCGTTGACTCATAATTAATGTTACCGAAAATATACCTCTAGAAAAGGAGGTATATTATGAGTCCCGGAGCAAAAATGGAATATCTTGAAAAAATTTATTTGCGTTATAAAAAAGCTTCTAAAAAAGAAAAAACTATTATTCTTAATGAGTTTTGCATTAATTGCAACCATCATAGAAAACATGCTATACGGCTACTTAATAATTATAAACGCTTTACAAAACCCAAACCAAAAAAACGGGGCAGGCCGTCTATGTACAATAAAGATTCTGTTATAGAGCCTCTAAAGCGTATTTGGCTAGCAGCAAACCTGCCTTGTTCTAAGCTACTTAAAGCTATGCTGCCTTTATGGCTGCCGCACTATGCCCAAGAATACAGCCCTCTATCCTTAGAGGCAACCAAAGCTTTATTTAAGATATCTCCTGCTACCATTGACCGGCTGCTTGAAAACATAAAAATTAGATACAAAACCCGCGGCAGGGCTACTACTAAACCCGGCACTTTGCTCAAGCAACATATTCCGGTTAAGACCGAACAATGGAATGAAAACAAACCAGGCTTTCTAGAAGCTGATACTGTTGCCCATTGCGGCGGTTCTTTAGAAGGAATGTATGCTTATACAGTCGATTTTGTAGATATAGCTACCGGCTGGAGCGAACAACGGGCTGTCTGGGGCAAAGGCGAAAGAGGCGTTTTAGGACAAATCAAAGATGTTGAAGACAGCTTGCCTTTTTCGATTCTTGGCTTTGATTCTGACAACGGCAGTGAATTCCTAAACTGGCATCTGTTTAGGCATTTTACCCAAAGAAAAATGCCTATTCAGTTTACCAGAAGCAGATCTTACCAGAAACAGGATAACTGCCACATAGAACAGAAGAATTGGACTCACATAAGGCAATGGCTGGGTTATATTCGATTAGATAATCCGAATGTTGTACCTTTGATGAATGATTTGTATACTTCCGAGTGGCGCCTGTATCATAACTTCTTCTGTCCTTCGGTAAAGCTAATTTCCAAAAAAAGGATTGCCTCTAAAACCGTTAAACGTTATGATAAGCCAAAGACTCCTTACAGAAGAGTTTTAGAATCCAAACATGTGCCGGCTTCTGCAAAACGAAATCTCAAAGAACAAATGAAGGGGCTTAACCCCTTTCAATTAAGACGTGCTATGGAGAAAAAACTTAAGAAAATATTTAGTGTAAACAGAAAAAATGCTCTTTATGCTTAAAAACCATTTCGGTAACATTTACTTATGAGTCAACACGTACCCAACACGAGTAAAAAGATTGTAATGGCAAATGTAACATTTTTGTTGACAACAGTTTTGCATTTACCTAAGCTTTTTTCTGGTTGACACCCAAATATTTTATGCTACAATTTCAACTTACCTAATAATGTATTAGGCTGGTAAGATAATGCATCAGGCTCACAAACAGCGATGAGCTAGATAAACGCAGTTTATTTTTGATAATAAAGATAGATAATCAATTACAAAATATGTATGTGATATCCGGCGCAGCCGGATAATTCTCTTGCTTAAACCTAAGAGAATCTATCACATCCATGTAATGTATTAGACTCACAAACAGCGATGAGCTATATAAGCATAGCTGATTTTTGATAAAAAAATAGATAACCAATTACAAAGACATGAAAAAAAATCTCAAAACACCCACTAAACTTAAAGGCAAGAGAAAACACGGTTTTCGCAAAAGAATGAGCTCTAAAAACGGCAAAAAGATTATAAATCAGCGCCGGAAAAAAGGGCGGCACAAGATCTCTTTATGAACCGGGTTGCCCTTTTTTTTATTAAAATATATCAAAACTTTTTCAGGCTTGTTCCTGGTTCGTGCATTTATACTCCTACTTGCTCGGAGTATGCAAAACAAGCTTTCAAAAAGCGCCCTTTCTCAAAAGCTCTATGGTTAAGTCTGTTGCGAATTTTACGTTGTAACCCCTTTTCACAAGGTGGATTTGACCCTGTAAGGTAATAATGGAAAAAAGAACACTTTTTGCATTTCTTCTTCTAATTGGATTTTTTATGGTTTGGTCGCAGTTTGCGCCAAAACAACCTGTGCAACCAATTGATAATCAAGAAGTTAGCGCTGATAGTCCAAACAATTCAATTCAAGAGTCAAGCAGGCCGCAGCCAGCCGGGCGGACTCAAAACCGCTTGCCCTTAGCGGAAAATATCTTAGAAGAAACAGCGATAGGGCCTTATTATATTACCTATTCGGCTAAGGGGGGCTATATTCATTCAATTGCTCTCAATGCGCCTGCTAATACCCTGCCTTTTCAGGATTTGGGTTTTCAGCCCTCTACCCAAAATATAAACTATAAGGTTAATATTAACCAAAACACTATTTCTTTTCTCAGCCAGGGTTCTCCCCCCAAAAAGTTTGTCTTTAAAGGAAATACCGTTGAGGTGAAAAATATTGACAACTCCTCTATTTTATTTTTCTCTTTCCCTCTTGATTCAGCTAAATCCCACATTAGTAAACGCTATTTTGAATCTTTTTATAAAAAAGGTGATTCCATTGAACGCAGGCACCCTAAAAAGGTTCAAAATGAAAAATATTCAGAAGTAAGATTTGCCGGAGCAAGAAGCCGTTATTATGCGATTAGTTTGCTGCCAGGCAGCTATAACCTTGAATTAACAAAAAAACAAAAAAGAGCTAATTTCTATTTGAATAATCCTCCCTCAACAATATCTTTTTACCTTGGCCCGCAGGTGGCCCAAGAGATGGGAGAATACGGCTTAGAAGAGATTGTTTATTATGGATTTTGGCATTTTCTCGCGGTTGGAATCATAAAAGTTCTATATTTTTTCTATAGTTTTCTCCATAACTGGGGACTAAGTATAATTTTTCTTTCCTTTTCTACCTACGCGCTTCTTTTCCCTTTTACCTCAAAAAGCACCAAGGCGATGAAGAAGATGCAGGAAATTCAGCCTTTAATGCAGGAGCTAAAGGAAAAACATAAAGATAATCCTCAAAAAATGCAGAAAAAAACTGTAGAGTTATATAAAAAACATAAGGTAAACCCTTTGGGGGGCTGTCTTCCTCTTTTGTTCCAGTTTCCCATAATTATCGCTTTTTACCAAGTAGTCTTTAGATTTAGCCGGCTCCAAGGGGCCTCTTTTCTCTGGATTAAAGATTTATCGATGCCGGACAGGCTTTTTCGCCTTCCCTTTATTATTCCGGTTGTAGGTGTGGAGTATTTTAACCTTCTTCCTATTTTAGTAATGGGCTTAGGCCTTATTCAGCAACATATAACCGCTTCATCCTCTAATCCTCAGCAGAAAAAAATAGGATTATTTATGGGGGTTTTTATTGGGATAATTTTTTATAAATTCCCCTCCGCATTAGTTTTATACTGGTTTGTCCAGAATTTGCTTACCCTTCTTTACCAAGTTCGGCTCAAAAAAGCCCGCACCACCTAAAAAAAACAGCCAAAACCCAAAGACGCTTATTTTTCAAGGCCTTTCTGCGTTTTCACGTGAAAACCATCTCCCTCTTTAGCTTCTAGATGGTTTCCACGTGGACTTTTCCGCTCGATTGGTGAATGCGAAAAGTGCACGTGAAAACGCCAGAACCCCCTGATTTTATTAACGATTTTCATTTTGACTATTAAAATGTATCAATCTTTATTTCCAAGACGGGAAAGATGTTCTATTATTGTCATTGCGAGCGAAATGAGCGAAGCAAATAAAGCGAGGCAGTCTTTCTCTGATGTCATCCTGAGGATCTCCGGGCTCAAAAGCTGCGGGAGCGACGAAGGATCTCTGCAATGGTTTTAGATCTTTCACTTCGTTCAGGATCAATTCGGCTACATCCGCCTCTGGCGAATAAGCCTCATTGAGATTCTTCGGCTTCGCCTCAGAATGACATTAAGGTTGTTTTGTCTTAAATGGTTAGCGGGAAAAGTCCACGTGGAAATGGCTCTTTTATGTTTGTTGTGGAGCCATTTCCACGTGAAAACGCCAGAACCCCTTGATTCTATTGAAGATTTTCATTTTGCCTGTTAATTTTTAGGTAAGGCAGGGATAAAAACAGTTGCAATTTAACTGAGATAGTATTAGAATAGAAAAATATGGGTAAAATAATCGGTATTTGTAATCAAAAAGGCGGAACTGGTAAAACCACTACCGCCATTAATTTTAGTTCTTTCTTAGGGTTAGCGGGCAAAAAAACTCTTCTTATCGATATGGATCCTCAAGGCAATGCTTCTTCCGGCGTTGGCCTAGCTCCGGAAGACAAAAATTCAGTTTACGATGTCATCTCTGGGGATGTTCCGGCTGAGGGAGCAATTTATGCTACTAATTGGCCTAATCTTTCAATTATGCCTTCAGATATTTCTTTAACGGGAGGAGAAGTTGAATTCGTTTCATTGGAGGGCAGAGAAGTTCTTTTAAGGAAAAGGCTTGAAAAGATAGTAAGCGATTATTCATATATAGTTATCGACGCACCGCCTTCATTAGGCTTGCTTACAGTAAATGTATTATCCGCCGCTGACAGCTTAATTATACCAATCCAATGCGAGTATTATGCTTTAGAAGGAGTTTCAAAGCTAATCCATACTGTTGAATTAATAAAAGAGAGATTAAATCAACACTTAGAAATAGAAGGTGTTTTATTAACCATGGCGGATTTTAGAACCCGCCTTACCTTACAAGTAATAGAGGAGGTGCGAAGCTATTTTCAAAATAAAGCTTTTGGCATCGTAGTTCCGAGAAATGTGAAATTAGCCGAAGCGCCTAGTTTTGGTAAACCAATTTATTTTTATGAATCTAATTGTGTGGGTTCAAAAGCTTATTTAAGTTTAACTAATGAGGTTATCGGTCAAGCTAGAAAAATAGAGGACTTTGCAAAGAGTGAGGTAAACCATGGGTAAAAGAGTGTTAGGAAAAGGATTAGATGCCTTAATTCCCAAAAAGAAAATTTCTGGTGGAGATCAGTTTGTCTATCTTCCCCTAGAAAGGGTTGATCCGAATAAATTTCAGCCGCGTAAAGAGATGAACCAGAAGGATTTAGCCGAATTAACCCGTTCGATTAAAGAAAAGGGTTTCATTCAACCGATTTTAGCTCGGGATACTAAAGAGGGAAGATATGAAGTTGTAGCCGGCGGGAGAAGGTTAGAGGCGGCTAAGTTACTGGGCATCAAGGAGATACCTGCAATAGTCAGGGATCTAGATAATAAAGATTCTTTTATCGCTGCGATAGTTGAAAATTTACAACGGAAAAATCTTAATCCTCTTGAAGAGGCTCAAGCCCTTCAACGCCTCAAAGATGAATTTAATTTTTCTTTAGACGAAATTGCTCAATTTGTCAGCAAAGATAAAACAACCGTCTTAAATACAATGCGTTTGCTTAAGCTACCCGAAAAGGTTAAAGATGCTTTGAAAAAAAATCTTATTAACCGGAGCCAGGCAAGGACGATACTTTCTTTTAAAAGTAAAATTCAACAGGAAAAAATATTTTATAAAATTTTAGAAAAAGGCCTTACGGTAAGAGATGTGGAAAAACAAGCTTTCCGGAAAAATAAAAAAACAAAGGCCGACCCCTTTATTGAAGAAGCCGAGGAACAGCTGCAAAAAAAATTAGGGACAAAGGTAAAGATTGCCGGCTCAAAAAATAAAAGAGGGAAAATTATTCTGCATTATTACAGCTTGAATGATTTCGAAAGGATTATAAAACGGATTGGCTAAAAAATAAAAAGTTTTAGAGGAGGCTTTATGGATCAAGAAGCAACATTAGTTATTATTAAACCGGATGGGTTGAAAAAGTCTTTAACCGGAAATATCCTGACTCGTCTTTCCGAGGCGAAGTTAAAGATAATCGGAGCTAAGGTGGTGGAGGTTAAAGAAGATTTAGCCAATACTCACTATAGCCACTTGAAAGATAAACCTTTTTTTCAAGAGTTAATCAAATACATTAGAGGGAAATTACACGGAGAAAATCGAGTTATGTCTTTGGTCTATTGTGGAGAAAATGCAATCGGAAAAGTTCGGCGGATTGCCGGCGCTACCAATCCGGAAGAAGCTGATCCAATATCTATTCGCGGCGCTTACGGCAGGATACTTACTACCGGCCTTTATGAAAATGTTATTCACGCTTCAAGCGAGTCAAGCGAAGCCGAAAGAGAGATAAAGTTGTGGTTTAATCCCGACGAAATAGTTTATGATCTTTACCCTGCTTTAGAAAAACAATTTTCTAGTCAAACCAGGAGAGTTTGGCAATGAGGTCAATGACAGCTTACTCTGCGGCCCAAGAAAGCAATAAGGCAGGCAAAACTAAAATTGTTTTACGATCTTTAAATTATAAGCATCTTGATATTTCGGTTTACAATCTTCCCCAGCAAGCGCTTGTTTTAGAAGAACAAATACAGGAAGAAATCAAAAAAAATATAACCAGGGGGAAAATAGAAGTTTATTTTTATCAGGAATCTAGAAATCAGAATAAATTTTCTGTAAATAAAAAAGAATTTGCCAATTATGTAAACCAATTAAAATCTTTAGCTAAAGATTTTAATTTAGAAGAAAAAATATCACCATTGGAAATATTGAATTTACCGGGGGTAATTGCGTCCTATAGCAGAAGCGGTGTTTCGAAAACACAGTTAGTCTCTGTTTTGAAAAAGTCTTTAAAAAAACTGGTTGAATTCAAAAAAGAAAAAGGCCGGGCGATAAGCAAGGAAATAACCAAAAATTTAAATCTATTAGATGACAATATTAGCAAAATTAAAAAAGCAAAAAAAAGGCCCTCTAAAGAAGTAGACGGCAAAGAGGATATTGAAGAAGAATTATCTTTGGTCGAGTTTTATTCTAAAAAGGCGAAAACAATAATCAATTCAAAAAAACAAATACGCAAGGGAAAAGCGATTAATTTTTTAAGCCAGGAGATTCTTCGTGAATTAAACGCGGCATCAAGCAAAACCAGGCAGAAAAAAATGGCCAGTTTAATAGTAGAGGCAAAAAATTATCTGGGCAGAATCAGGGAGCAGGCTCAAAATATTGAATGACAGGCAAATAACTAACTATACGATATGCAAAAACCAAAAATTTTTATCTTATCCGGCCCGGGAGGAGTAGGCAAGACTACTTTAGTGAAGCATCTTTTTCGCAAAAAAGTTATCCGCGATATTTTGCTAAGGTCGGTTACCGTTACAACCAGAGAAGAAAGGCCTCAGGAACGGGACGGCACCGATTATTTTTTTGTGAGCAAAGATGAATTTTTATACCTAAAAAAAAGAAAGTTTTTTTTAGAAAACGAAAAAGTTTTAAACAATTATTACGGCACTCCTAAGCTTTATTTAAAAATTGCGCGGCTAAAAAATAAAAGCCTTCTTTTATGCATAGATGTCAAAGGAGCAATGACCTTAAAAAACCGGTATAAAACCCGGGTAACCAGCATATTCATCAGCGTTGCCAAAAAACAGGAGTTATATGCGCGAATGAAGAAACGCGAAGAAGCCAAAGACATAATCGAAAAAAGAATCAGTCTTGCAAAAAAAGAGTTGCAATTTTCTAAAAAATATGATTATTTAGTACAAAACAAAAATATCAATACTACAGCGAAAAAAGTAAAAGATATAATAGTAAAACATCATAAATAACAAAATTACCTAAATTATTTGCTGATTAAAGGAGGCAGGATGTCGGGAGATTACATACCGCGAGAAAGATTATTAGGGGCAACAAACGGGTCTATTTATAAATTAGCAGCGTTAGCTGCAAAACGGGCCATGAGCCTTGCAGGAGGGGAAAAGCCTTTGGTCGCAAAAAGAACCGAGAAATTACTCGATATAGCTTTAGAAGAAATAGCTCAAAAAAGAATTGCCGAACCCAGGGGAGAAAAAAAGAAAAAGGCGAAACCGCCAAAATCGGCTAAAGAAGAAAAGAAAGAAGAAAAGGGGTAGCTTTTTGACATAATTGGCGCGGTAGCCAAGGGGCAAGGCAGTGGTTTGCAAAACCATTATTCACCGGTTCGAATCCGGTCCGCGCCTTAGTTGGCTATTAACTTAGAGTTTTTGCATAGCGCAAAGCGCTTAGCGCTATGCTTTAAACTGATAAATTAAAGAGGGAACTTACCGCCGGGGTGTTGGCAAGAACTTCTTGCCGAAGGCAAGCTGGTTTGTTTATGCGTGCATAGTTCTTCCCAAAGACTTTGGAGATAAAACACAACTATTGCTGGTTTGATAAACTAAAAGATTGAAGATAAACTTACCGCCGGGGTGTTGGAATTGGCAGACAACTCGGACTTAAAATCCGGTGTCCCGAAAGGGACGTGCGGGTTCAAGTCCCGCCCCCGGCATTTTCTTTTGGGCGGTTAGCTCAGCTGGTTAGAGTACTACCTTGACATGGTAGGGGTCACAGGTTCGAATCCTGTACCGCCCATTTTGGCCAGTTGCTGAGGGTTTATAGTTTTGAGAAGTTATGATTGACTTTTTTGTGTAATAATATAAAATTAATACCCTGTTTACCATTAGCGGTAAATAATAGGCTAATAGCTAAATTCTAAATTCGGGGCCGTCGATTAGTATGGCTTAAGTCCCCTGACTGTCGATCAGGTGATCGTGGGTTCGAATCCCATCGGCCCCGCCATACTCTGTTTAAATTACAACAGAGTATAACTACCTCTTATTAAATATTATGCTAAAAAAGATTATTTGGCTTATTTTTATCCTGCTATTGAGTGTAGCTTTTTTTCTTATTTATCAAAAACCGGCTTCTTTCTCTAAAAGCATTTTTTTTATTCCAGCCATTATTTTTTTTATTGGAATAATTCTAATTTATTTTTTTAAATATCGAGACATTGTTTCTCCCGATGCCACTCTTATTAAGTCGAGCCTCAATATAGATTTTTTGGGAGAAATTCCCTATGTCAAAAAAGAAAGCTGCCAAAACATTTTTGAGTTACGGAAAAAAGAAACCGGCTTGAAAACCGCTTTTACAAAAATTAAATCGGCTACTCCTTTTTTAAACAACAACAACAATCCGGTTGTTCTAGGGGTTACCAGCGCATTCCCTAAAGAAGGGAAAAGCTTTTGCGCAGCTAATTTGGCTATTGCTTTTGCAGAAGAGAAAGAAGATACTTTATTAATTAATGCTAACCTACGCAAACAGTTTTTATCTGTATTCGGCACCAAATCCAACAAAGGGCTAAGTGATTTTTGTTCAAAGGAGTCTTCTTTTGACGAAGCGATATCTTCTACTGATTTAGATCATTTTTTCTTCATGCCTCAAGGGCCAGTTTTTCCTAATCCTCAAGAATTACTTAAAACAAAAAATCTTGATAATTTAATCGAGGCTGCAAAGAAAAAATTTAAAAAAATAGTTATAAGTTTGCCGCCGGCTTTAACTTGTGCGGATGCTTCCTTAATCGGAGATAAATGTGATGGGATAATTTTAGTCGTTTCAGCGCAAAAAAATCATTTGAATTCATTGGTAAAAGTAAAGAACATTTTAAACAGAAATACGAAAATTATTGGAGCTCTTTTAAACAAAACTCCCTTTTAAAGTTAAGAATCAGGTAATTCCGGCGGCGTAGCTCAGTCTGGCAGAGCAAACGGCTCATACCCGTTATGTCACAGGTTCAAATCCTGTCGCCGCCATACCTTTGTTTAAACCACTTTGTTTTAATCATATTTATAGTATAATAACAGCCAGTTTTTAATTAAAATCATGAGACAAATATCTTTAATAACGTTTTTATTTTTATCGGCTATTCTAATTATGCCCGCTGGCCTTTTAGCTGAAACTGCTCTGCCCGGTTCAGAGGGAGCTACGGAGGCAGATAATCCGCAAGCATCTCCAGGCCTCACGCAATTAAAGGCCCCAAAACAAATAGAAAACCTTTTAGAAGAAAAAAGGCAAGAATTAATAATAAGGAAAAAGGAATACAGAAAAGCGAAAATAAGCCTTAAAGAAGCTGCCAGGACCGGTTTTTTTGGATTTGGCCGGTCTCAGGAAGAAACCCGGGTTCTGGTGGAAGCAAAAGAAAGGGCGGGGAAGTTAAAAAGAGGAATTAACGCTTTAAAGCGGGAAATTAATTTGCTGAAAAAAGAATTAAATCTGGCTAAAAAAATAAAAATATTGCGGGAAAGGCAAAAAGAGATAAATAACTTATTTTAGATGGAAAATTTTTGGAATCAAATTTTTGCTAATAAAGTTTTGTGGATAACCTTATTAAGTTGGGCTATCGCCCAGGGAATCAAAATTGTCATTGGATTATCCCAGGGCAAAAAATTTAATTTCTATTGGATTTTAAGGACTGGCGGGTTGCCTTCTGCTCATAGCGCTGCGGTTGTCGCTTTAGCCGTAGCCTTAGGGCAAGAGGTAGGTTTCCAGTCACCCTTTTTTGCTCTCTCGGCTATTTTTGCCCTGATTACAATGTTTGACGCTCAAACTTGGCGCCGTTCAATCGGCGTGCAGGCCAGAATATTAAATAAAATTATGGAGGATTTTCAGGAAGGGAAAAAGTTGAAAGAAAAGAGAATGAAAGAATTGGTAGGCCATACCCCTGTCGAAATTTTTGCCGGGGGTTTGATCGGAGTTATTATGGCAATAGTTTTTTATCTATGACGGGGGTAAGATTTGAATAAAAAAAATATTTTTATTATAGCTGGAGTAGTCTTGTTAGGGCTAATCGCAGGATTAATTTTTAGCTCCGGAGAAAAAAATGGCGCTACACAAAAAGAAATTAAAGAAGAAGTTAAAAAAGAAGATTCTTTTTCTTTTGCTCCGGTAAACGCATTAGTAGAACAGGGCAGGTATAAAGAAGGGAAAAAGCTCCTTGATGATCAAAAGCAAGAAACAACTAACCCTGCAATGATTAGCCGGATTCAGGATAAAATATATGAGATTAATCTAAAAATGCTGTTTTCTCCTGATAACGAAGATAAATGCAGTAAAATTTATACAGTAAAACGCGGGGATGCTTTGGCAAAAATCGCGAGAAAATTTAATACCACCGTAGATTTAATTAAAAAAGCGAACAACTTGTCTTCGACAAAAATTATTCCCGGCCAGGAATTAAAAGTCAATGTGTGTGAATTTTCGCTAGTGGTAGATAAGTCCCAAAATTTGCTTTTTTTAAAAAGAGACGGGGAAGTGTTTAAAACTTATACTGTTGCTACCGGAAAAAACGGGAGGACTCCGGAAGGTGATTTTAAAATAATAAATAAATTAGTTAAGCCAACTTGGTATAAAGCAGGGGCAGTGGTTTTGCCTGATAATCCGGAGAATATTTTAGGGTCGCGTTGGTTGGGTATAGATAAAGCAGGCTACGGTATTCATGGTACTACCGAGCCGGAGAGCCTCGGCCAGCAGGTAACTCTGGGCTGCGTCCGCATGGCCAACCAAGAAGTAGAAGAGCTTTATACTATTATTCCGGTAGGGGCAGAAGTGACTATAGTAGAATAAATTCGTTGATCATAAGCAAAGCTAACCAGGAGAGTGTGATGCAAGGTTGGGATTTTGAAAAGCCTATAATCGAGCTTACCGAAAAAATAGAAGAATTAAGAAGTTTTTCTACGGATAAAAAAGTAGAAATGTCTTCGGAAATCAATAATTTAGAAAAGAAACTAAAAAGTTTAAAAAAAGATATTTATTCTAAGCTTACTCCCTGGCAAAAAGTACAAATTTCTCGTCATCCCAGGCGCCCGACCACTTTAGATTATCTCCAAAATATAACCGATAATTACATTATTCTCTCAGGAGATAGATTTTTTAAAGACGATCAAGCTTTAATTTGTGGGCTTGCAACCATAGAAGGAAAAAAAATTGCCTTTGTAGGGCATCAAAAAGGCAGGGATACATCCGAGAATATAAAACGTAACTTTGGTTGCGCTCATCCTGAAGGTTACCGAAAAGCGATGCGGATTATGAGATTAGCTCAGCGTTTCGGGCTTCCCTTGGTGTGTTTTATCGATACTCCGGGGGCATATCCCGGGATTGGAGCCGAAGAAAGAGGCCAGGCTCAAGCTATCGCCGAAAATATTAGGGATATGTTTAGCTTAAAAATTCCGATTATAGTTACAGTGATCGGAGAAGGTGGAAGCGGCGGGGCTTTAGGGATAGGGGTTGGCGATAAGGTGCTTATTACTCAATACGGCTACTATTCTGTGATATCGCCGGAAGGGTGCGCGGCTATTCTTTGGAAGGATGCGGCAAAAAGAGAAGAAGCAGCCAGGGTTTTAAAGTTGACTGCGCCGGAGCTTTTGGATTTAGGCATTGTGGATCAAATTATTCCCGAAGCAGAAGGAGGCGCCCATTGGAATCCAGATAAATCGGCAGCTAATCTTAAAAAATTCCTATTAGAAAATCTTTCCCAACTTGACGAGCTAAATCCAGATCAGTTGATCGAGGAGAGGTATCAGCGCTTTAGAAAAATCGGTAAATTCGTAGAATAAAATTTATGCAAATCCAAGAAATAATAATTTTAGGATTGCTTAAAGAATCCTCCCGCCATGGTTACGAAATAAAAAAAATTGCTAAAGAAAAGTTAGGGATATTTAGCTCTCTGGAAAATAAGTCATTTTATTATCCCCTTAAAATAATGGAAGAGAAGGGGTTGATAACTAAGGAAAAAACTCAAAGCCAGGAAGGCCCGGTTCGCTATGTTTATTCGATAACCCAGAAAGGGAAAAAAGAATTTTCAAGGCTTGCCTTAAAAACTCTTATGTCCCAAAAGCGCCCTTTTATAGATATAGATATCCCTCTATATTTTTTACCCTATCTGGATAAAAAAGAAGTTTTATCCCGCCTCAGGTTGAGGAAAAGGTTTCTTGAAAAGGTAAAAGAGTGGCTTGCTGATAATCTCAAACTACCAAAAAAATTCCCAATTCACCAACGAATGCTTCTTCAGCATCACCAAAACCTTCTTGATGCCGAGGAAGGTTTTGTCGAAAAGATAATCAAAATAGTAAAAAATTCTTAGGGTAACGTCCTCTTTTGAGGGCTTTCCTTTGAAGGGAAATAGGATGATTGCAACTTGCCTTCAAAGGTGGTATATTTTAGGTGAAGGGGTTTTTTTATGGAGTTCAAAACAGCCAAATCATTTACCTTAATAGAACTAATGGTAGCTATTGCCATATTAGCCCTTTTAGCTACCAGCCTGCTTACCGCCTATAGCTCGTGTGTTTTTTTAAGCTTATCAAATCGTAACTTAACTAAAGCGGCAAATAATGCTCAACATGTTTTAGAAGAACTGGCTTCCGGCTCCTACGACCAAATAGCAACTCAGGCCCATCCCGGGTTTAATAACTTAAAAAATGAAACTATAATGATTAACGTTACAGCGGGGGCAAATAAAAAAGAAGTTTTGGTAGACGTGGCTTGGGATGAAAGAGGCCGGGAAAACAGCTTTACGCTTTTTACGGTTTTTCATAAAAATGAATAGAAAAAAATCATTTACTTTAATTGAAATTATAGTTTCGTTTGCGGTATTAATCATCGCCTTAAGCGGTATTTTTTTAACCCTCAACATTGGAGAGTCGTCTTCACCTCTTAATTTAGGCCGGGCCGATATAACCTCTAAATCCAGAATAGTTATAAGTAAAATAGCAAATGACCTAAGAGGGGCGTATCTTGCCGATATAGCCAACAATGACCCTTCTTGCTTTCATGCTAAATTTCGTAAGGTTAAGGGGGTTGATATATCCGAAGGGTCACATTCATATGATTTAACTGCCAATTATAGCGAATATTTTTATGACCAGGAATCCGGCAAACTTTTTTATTCTCAGGTGGACCCGGATGGAGCTGTGTTGTCAACTGTTGAGTATGGAAATGTAGGCGAAAATGTTTTTTATACTTTGGATTCCCAAGAAAATATTACTTGCCTTAATAAAGACGATCTAAACAACCAAAAACTTATTATAGTTAATGTTCGGATAGAAGAGCAGAATAACAGCGGAAGCGTTATTGGCGCTTCTTTAACCCAGAGGGTGAAGGTAAGAAATGAATAAAAAAGGGATTGCTTTAGCGGTTGCTTTATGGGCTGTTGCGGTTTTATCGATTATTATCGCTTCGCTTTTTATTAAAGTTATCAACGAAAGGCAGCTTGTTAAAAGGCACGTAAACACTGTTAAATCTTTTTGGTTAGCCGAAGCTGCTCTTTCGCAAGGGTTTATTAATCTTCCTGATTCGGTTTCCTCAACGGTTGTAACTCAAGCTGAAGGTTGTCTTCCCGGAGCAGCCTGCTCTTACCAGGCGACGGTTAGTTTAATTCCGAATTCCGATCCCCAACATAACTATTATAAAATAGATGCTACCGGTGAAGTTATCTTACCAGGCGGCGCAAGTTTATCAACCGAACTTTCGGCGACCGCGCAAACCGAATATCCGGATGCTTCTAATTTTCAACATGCTATCGAAAGCAACGGTGATATCATAGAAAAGGGAAGTGTCGAAATTAACGGCACTCAAAATCCAAATGCGGCATTAAATTTTTCAGGACTTTTCACCGCGACCAAGGACGAAATAAAAAACAATGCCGACCATCTTTATACTGAAGACAATTTCGCAGAACCGGTTGACGGGATAACCTGGGTAGAGGTTTCATCGGATCAACAGTTAAAAACAGCCGGCAATTTACAAGGAGAGGGGATTCTGATTGTAAATGGAGATTGCCATATTTCCGGAACAGAAAACTTTGATGGAATCATTTATGTTATTGGAGGGCTTACCATAACCGGTACCGTTGATATAAACGGAGCTGTTTTATCCGGGAGCGAAACCAATATAGACACAGAGTTAAAAGGCAACGTTGCCGTTACTTACGACCCGAGCGCTATAAGTGAAGCCTTAAGCAATGTGGGTTATTCATCTAAAGAAATTGTTGCTTGGCAGCGGATATATTAAACAGGGTTGATATTGACACGCTCTTTTAATAATGGTAATCTTATATAAAATAGGTATAATCAATTACAGATATGCAAGTTAATTTTTCTATAACACATCTAAGTTTAAGCCGCAGAATCTGGATTGCTGCAGCACTGGTTTCGTTAATCCCTGCAGTTGTCCTTCTTCATTACTTTTTCGGTTACTATGTTTCTGTAGCTGCCACTGCGATTTTGATATTTTTGATAATATTAGGCTGGTGGATTATCATAGAAATTTCAAAATCTATCCATAAAATCCATAACCAATCAAAAAAAACTTTAAAGACTATCGGCGAAGATGCTCCGTCTATCCCCGACGAAGTCCAAGGCTTAGAGCAAATTATCAACCTGTTATCCAGTAAAGTCAAAACCGGTTTTGAAGACCTTAGGGAGTTCGGCCATAAAACAGAGCAGTTAAACCGGGAAGTATCGAAAAAAGTTCTTATCCTTTCTACGATCTTACAAGCAAATGATCTTTATTCTAAAGATACTCCGGCAGAAGAAGTGGTGCAGTTTCTTACTTATCATCTTAAAAACTTATTGACTATGCGGGTTGCTTTTTGTGTTTTGCATTCACACTATTCGGATAATTTAAGGGTGATTTCAGCCTTGGGTATCGATTATAAAAAAATCGAACAAACTCTTGCCCAAAGGCAAGGTACTATTGAAAATGTCAAAAAAATGGTGGTTGTAGACAATCAAAATAGAGCACCGGTCTATCGCAACTGGGCCGAAGATTTGGAATTAAAAAACCTTATCCTTTTCCCTGTCGTCTCTAAGGGGGTAACGATTGGATTAGTGGGGATAGGAGTAAACACTCCCGATTTTACTTTTCAAAAGGATGATATAGATGTATTAAACCTTTTTTCTCAAAACGTTACTTTGATTTGGGAGTATGAAAGAGTATCTTCTAAAGTAGAAGAGCTTGAGATGTTTGATGATTTAACAGGGCTTTATAATTTAAAAATGATCAAAACAAGGTTAAATGAAGAAATAAGAAGAGGGGTGACCTACCAGAGGCCCTGCGGGTTTGTAGCGGTAAAAATAAATAATTATTCAAAACTCCAAAAAGAGTTTGGGAATATCGACGCAGAAAAAGCAATTAAAAAAACCGCAAAAATTTTAAAAGCAGATATAAGGCCTATCGATGTCGGAGGCAGAATTTCTTCGGATGCTCTGGCAGTTATCTTAATAGAAAAAAATAAAAGAGAGTCTCAAGAGTTTTCTAATATTCTAAAAGAAGACTTAAAAAAGGGCTGTAGTGATAAGATAGAATTTGATTTTTGTGTTGCCGAAAGTCCGATAGATGGCGTAACTTCTGAAGAAATCCTCTCTTTTGTCCAGTCTAGTTTTAAATAAACCAATGAAGCCTAAGAAAAAACGAGAAAAACCTCTCGGCCAAATTTTAGTAGAACGCGGAATTATTGTTAATAGCCAGCTCCAGAAAGCCCTTGAGCTCCAATATCAACAGGGTGGATTAATCGGAGAAATTATCGTAGAATTAGGTTTTGCTAAGGAAGAAGATATCGCTCATTGCCTCTCTTTGCAATTCGGGTATCCTTATCTGCCTTTAGAAAATTATGAAGTATCAAAGGAGGTGGCAAAGTTAATCTCCAAGCGGGTATGCAGCCATTATTGCCTTATCCCTATCGATAAGGTAGAAAATTCTTTAACTATTGCAATGGCTAATCCCTTGAATGCTCAGGCTATAGAAGATTTAGAGGATGCAACCGGATGCGATATCCAGGTTTTTGTCGCCACCCCTTCTGATATTAGGCAGGTAATAAAGAGACTTTTTCAGCCTGAAAAAACAGAAAAAGAGAGCGAAAAAAGTAAATAAAATATAGCACCGCCGCAAGGATAAAATTATGGCAAAATTAAAGATAACAGATTATTTAGTAGAAAGAGGTTATTTAACTAAAGATAATTTGGACAATCTTTTAGCTTTACGAAAAAAAAAAGAAGCACCCTTAATAGAGCTAATTATAAAACTCGGCTATATTAAAGAACAAAAACTAGTCGATATTTTTTCCAAATACCTTTCCATTCCCCGGGTCCAGATAAAAAATCTTAAAATTCCGAAACAAATATTAAATATTGTGCCAAAAGAAATTGCCCGGCGTAATTGCCTTATCCCGGTAAGCAAGATAGGCAGCGCTTTAACTGTTGCTATGGTTAATCCCTTGGATCTTTTAGCCTTAGAAGATATTAAAAAAATTACCGGTTGTCAAATCAATCGGGTAGTTGCGCCTTTTTCTGAAATAAAAGAAGCAGTTTCTGTTCATTATTCACCCGAGCCTAATGAATCCTTAGAATCTATAATCAAAAAACAAACCGTTGATGAATTAAAAATAATCAAGAACAAGAAAAAAGAAGTTTCTGAGAAAAAAATGACTGAATCTGTAACAGAGGCGCCGGTAATTAAATTTACCAACTCTGTTTTAACCAAAGCTGTTTTAGAAAAAGCTTCTGATTTGTTGATTGAGCCGTTGGAAGATAAAGGCAGAATTAGGCTGCGCATAGACGGGGTCTTGCAGGAGTCGGACCGGTTTTCTAAAAAAATGCATCCGTTTGTAATTTCGAGAATAAAGGTTATGTGTAATTTAAATATCGCCGAGCATCGCCTCCCCCAGGAAGGAAGGTTCAGAAGAAAAGTTGCCGGAAGAGATGTAGATTTCAGAATATCGATTCTTCCTTCCAGCTCTGGGGAAAAATGCGCAATAAGAATTTTAGATAAAACCACTGCTCTCCTAAATTTAGACTCATTAGGCATAGAAGACGATGTCTTAAAACAACTGAAAGAAGACAGCCTAAAACCGCATGGTTTGATATTGGCTTGCGGGCCCACCGGCTCAGGCAAAACCACATCTCTTTATTCGATTATTAACCATATCTATACCCCCGAAAAAAATATAGTAACTGTAGAGGATCCGGTAGAATACCAGCTTAAGGGGATAAATCAGGTAAGCATTAATCCTGCTATCGGCCTTAGCTTTGCCAAGTGCTTGCGTTCGATTTTACGCCAGGATCCGGACGTAATAATGATTGGAGAAATCAGGGATTCCGAAACCGCTGATATGGCTATCAAATCAGCTTTAACCGGCCACCTGGTTCTTTCCACCCTTCATACAACAACCAGCGCTGGTTCTGTAACCCGGCTAATTAATATGGGGGTTGAACCTTTTTTAACTTCATCTACTCTTATCGGAGTTATATCTCAGAGGTTGGTCAGAAAACTTTGTCCTAAATGCAAGCAAAAAATACCTTTTTCAGATAAAATTATAAAAAAGTACAAAATCAGCAATAACAAGAATTTATACCGGCCTAAAGGCTGCCGCCATTGTCAGCATACAGGTTACAAGGGCAGGCTTTCTTTAACAGAATATCTCCGGGTTACCCCTTCGATTAGGGGCTTGATAGATAAATCTTCTTCGGAAGCTGTGATAAAAAAAGAATCCCGTAGTCAAGGGATGAGGACATTAAGAGAAGACGGGATGGTTAAAGTAAAAGCGGGAATAACTTCTTTAGAAGAAGTCATCAAGGTAACCAGCACGGATCAGCTATTGATTAAAGAAAAAAGGGTAAACAAAAAAAGATAAAACAGCATGTCTTGAAGGGCGTAGTTTATTATGGCTATAAAAGAAAAACTCATACAATACATAAGCAGCAAAAAAGGAGTAAGTGAAAAAAAAATTCGCTTATATTCCCAGGAAGCTAAAGATTATGATAGCCTTAAGGAAAATATTGTAGCCAATAAGCTTTTAAGCGAAGAAGAATATTTGCTTTTTTTATCCAAAGAAGAAGGCCTTCCTTTTATCGATTTAGAAAAATATAGGTTAAATTCTAAAAACAATGAGCTGATACCAAAAGAAACGGCTTTTAAATATAAAGTCGTTCCTTTATCTAAAATCGGAGGAGCGCTAACTCTTGCTTCCTCGAACCTTCTGGATTTAATAGTTCAGGATGATTTAAGAATTATCACAAAAGTTGAAGAGATAGATATTGTTTTATGCCGCCAGAAGGATATAGTTAAGTCTTTGAATAATATTTTTGAAGATACTAAGGAAATTACAGATATTCTCGACCAGCAGGATCAAGTAGACGAAGAAGATGAAAGTACGGGCCGGGTTGACCTGGAAAGTTTAATTACCGAAAGCAATCGGCCGCCGATTGTAAGGGCAATTGATTTGATTATCTATACAGCCCTTAAAAAAGGAGCCTCGGATATTCACATTGAGCCTTATGAGGGCAGGCTGTTGGTAAAATACCGGATAGATGGGATTTTGCATGAAGAGTTTAATTTTCCTAAAAAAAATCAAGATGCTGTCATTGCCCGGCTTAAAATAATCTCATCTTTGGATATAACCGAATCACGGATTCCTCAAGATGGCCGGTTTAGGGTAAAATTTCAGGATAGAGAGATTGATTTCAGGGTATCAAGCCTGCCTTCTCATTTTGGAGAAAAGTTTGTTTTACGAGCTTTGGATAAAAGTAACCTTTCAGCCGGCCTTGACAAGCTGGGGTTTTCTCCAAAACCTCTTAAGCTTTTTAAAAAATCAGTAGAAGCGCCTTTTGGTATTATTTTGGTGACCGGCCCTACCGGTTCGGGTAAGTCGACTACACTTTATTCAGTTATAAACCAGCTTAACTATCCGGATAAAAACATTGTAACCATTGAAGATCCGGTTGAATATCAGCTGGAGGGGATAACTCAGATTCAGGCTAATCCGGAAATCGGCCTTACTTTTTCAGAAGGCTTGCGCTCTGTTTTACGTCAGTCTCCCGATGTGATAATGGTCGGAGAAATCAGGGATTCCGAAACCGCCGATATCGCCATAAAGGCGTCTTTAACCGGAGAGTTAATCTTTTCGACTCTCCATACAAACAGCGCGGTGGGAGCAATCACCCGGTTGCGCGATATGGGGGTTGAGCCTTTTCTCTTAGCGTCTTCTTTGGTAGCTTCAACTGCCCAGAGGCTGGTTAGAAGGTTGTGCCCCAAGTGCAAAGAAGAATATAGATTAGATAAAGGTATTATTAAAAGATTAAAGTTAAAAGAGTTTTTTAAAGGTAACAAAGGTCAGCCTAAACTATATAGGCCACAGGGCTGTTCTTTTTGCAACCATCTGGGGTACAAAGGAAGAATTGGTTTACTTGAGGTTATTCTTTTAGATGATAAAATAAAAGAAATGATTGTTGCCGGCAG
The DNA here is from genome assembly GCA_021735445.1 of Candidatus Omnitrophota bacterium. GTDB lineage: Bacteria > Omnitrophota > Gorgyraeia > Duberdicusellales > 4484-171 > PXAH01. The sequence continues at coordinate 4 of JAIPHA010000004.1, read as the reverse complement.
TTCA